>JAJQAS010000102.1:0-5327 GCA_021203685.1 Clostridiales bacterium
AATATATCAGCGGATGCCCTTATCTGAAACTGACGGAGGTCTATTCGGACAACGGCAAAACCGGCACGGTGTTTGACCGCCCGGCTTGGAACCGTCTGATGGAGGATGTGAAAACAGGCAAGGTAGAGGCCATCGTAGTTCGTGATCTCAGCCGTTTTGGGCGCGATTACATCGAGGTCGGCAACTATCTGGAGAAGATATTTCCGGCGCTTGGGACACGGTTCATCTCCGTCAAAGAGAATTTCGATAATTTCACCTGTGACGGCTCTACGGAGTCCCTGTCGGTGTCGCTCCAAAACCTGATTAACGCCCTCTACTCCAGGGACATCTCCCGGAAAGTAGCCACTGCGCTTATGGCGCAACAGCAAAACGGCACCTTCCGCAATCGGAACCTTCCTTATGGATATGTGTGGAATGAAGATAAAACTGCCTACGCGATTGACGAGGAAGCGGCTGTCCATTTGCGGGACATCTTCCGCTGGAAGCTGGAAGGGGCTTCGATCAATCAGATATTGCAACGGATTGAGGATTCCGGTGTCTCCAACCCCGAACTAAGAAAACGGGAAACTGGCCTCCGTGAAGGTGATTGCGTCGGCCAGGGATGGGGAAGGTCAACAATCAATTCCATCCTCCAAAATCCTGTTTACTTGGGTCATACCGTACACGGGAAAGCTCGGTCAGAAGTTTATAAGGGACGGAAAAGACGCCGTTGTCCGGCGGAAGAATGGATTGTTTATGAGAATACCCATCCAGCCCTTGTATCTCAGGAGGATTTTGATTCAGTACAAGCCATGCTTGCGGAGGCCAGCGCAGAGGCTCAACAAAAAAGAGCTGAGAGCGCCAGCTTCCGGGCATCTATGATTGACCTTTTTGATAAGCGATGCTTCTGTGGCGACTGTGGCAAGCGGATGTATTTCCGCCGCCATAGGCTGGACAAGGTTGTCCCTGAAAGATGGGCAGGCACTTATAATTGCAGCACGTTCACTTCCCGGAGACATGAAACCTGCACTAACCATCATATCCGTCAGGGTGTTTTAGAAGAAAAGGTGTTCCACGCCATTCAGGATCAGCTCAAAATTGCTCTGGATTATGACAAACTCCTGGGGCTCCTGAAAGGCAGCACCGGTGAGGCGAATATGAAGGAAAAATACAATGCTGCTGTTTCCAGTGTCAGCATCAAGCTGAATGCTCTGAGTCAGAAGCGCTCCCGTCTCTATGATAATTATGTGGACGGGACGCTCACGGAATCGGAGTATCTGTATAGAAAATGTCGTATTCTCCGATTTAAAACAACAGCTCACACTCGTAAAAGAGTTAGGCGTACATCCAAAAGACAAAACGGACATCATCAAAAAGATGGAGCGGGCAGCCGCAAAAAAGCGGCAGCGGGCAAAGCGGAAGATTCAGGTATTGAAACATAATAAAATGATGACGTATGAAGCCTATGCCGAGGGCAAAAAAGATCTTGCATGGTACAATGCGGAAAAAGAAAAAATTGACGCGGAGATTGAACAACTTAAAAAGACCGCTGAAGATACAGAAGCGGAAATAACGCAGGTAGTGACAACGGCAGGCGAAGAAGACAAAGAGTGTACAGACATTGCCAAAGGAGTTTTTGTCCCGTCCATGCAGATGTCAGCCGCTTTTGTAGAGGGTGTCTATGTCCATGAAAATGGAGTGATTGAAATAAGATACAGGTTCGATGACCATATTATGGATATATATGAAGAAACCGGCACTTGAATAACCAGGAACAAACAGCAAAAATTTTTAATTTTGCGCAAACGAACCTGTTTTTATATTGAAATAGTACCGGCTATTCGAGTATAATGTATACATAGAACGGAGGCGGTGAGATGTCTCTGACTTCAATGCTAAATTCAGATACAGTGTTCAGGGAGATTATTAAAGAACACCTGCTTGGAAAAGAAAGCTTTGTCTCAAGCAAGCATGGGAAACCATTTGCGACGAAATATACTGTCCTTGTCTCAAATACCTTTACAAACAACTATTACAGCTCACTTTCCGGCACAGCGTTTGATTACGCGGCAAGAATCATTGTTGCCAACAAATCAGCGCCGAGGAACAGGGAAGAGCTGCTTGAAGAGATAAAGAAAGTATTGATACATACCTGTGCTGAAAGAGGACTGGCGACGGCAAAATGTAAATGTTGTGACAATACAATATCCGAAGCACTGAATGACCGCTATCTCGAAGCAATTAAGAGTATAACAGGGTATTTTAACGGAACTAATAAACTCAAAGACATCATACCGGATTGCTGCTTCTTTGCACGTCTCGATAGCATCGTGCGCTCCGGCGGTAAGATGCCAAGAGATGGATGCGCAGGCTTGTTAAACCAAATACCGAAGGAACTTTTGACAGATGTAGAACGGCTCTGCAATGTGTTTCAGAGGGCATTTATCATAAGCGAAAACATACACGAAGGCAGCAGCGCTACATATAACCCTTCATTCGGAACCATGAGTGCAAATTGCCAAGGCGCTGAAGGCGATATTTATATAGACGGCACACTTTATGATTTCAAAACGACGAAATCACCCGGTTATTCATGGACAGATGCTGCCCAGATATACGCATATTATCTGCTGGATTGCCTGAGACGAATATCCGGTGAAAAGGCAGAAAAAACAATCGACGGTCAGATTGAAAGAATCGCATTGTATAAAGCGAGATTTGGGATTGTTGAAAGCTTTGATGTAAGGCGGATACCGAAAGTGCAGCTGACTGATACTTTGATAAAGCTTAAAAATCACTTGTGTGTGGAGCGTATATCAGGGAAAAGCACAGGAGATATGAGCACAACAGGAACAACGGCGGATATTGCTGCAGCGGCGGCAATGGGGAATATTCAGGCCGAGATGGCTGTGAAGCTGGGAGATAAGAAAATCCGAGAGTGGGTAGACAGCCTTTGGAATAAAAAGTAAACAGTTAAAACAGAATCCGGAGTGGATTTTTCAGGGCAAGAAATATATAAAGACCTACAACTTGACCATTGAGAGATGACAGTGGCAAACGCAATGCTGTTATATTTACAGCAACTTGGCGGGGAGGAAGCCAGGAAACTTGTGCGTCCAATCGTGGATGTAAATATGTAATCGATTGACGGAAGTACGGCACAGCCTGTACAGAACGTAATAGATGGTGCAAAACTCGCGGAAGTAATCGATCTGGCAGTTGGATTTGCCGCAGAGTTATTTGAAAACGGATGGGACACCGAAGACGAGTCTTCCACACAGATGAAAAACGATGTTGTCACCACGCTCTCATCCATAAAGGGCAGCACCATTGTACAGAACATGGGCGCAGACTTCGCGGAGTTTGTGATGCGTA
This sequence comes from Clostridiales bacterium, assembly GCA_021203685.1. Lineage (GTDB taxonomy): Bacteria > Bacillota > Clostridia > Oscillospirales > Oscillospiraceae > Onthomonas. The sequence goes on from JAJQAS010000102.1 coordinate 3,355, forward strand.
GCGGCAGATGGGTGTGGACATTACAGTAGATACTACGAAAAGTCTGAAAATCGGCGCACAAGACCAAAAAATGACGGAAAGCCGCAGAAAGTTAATAAAACATTCTCAAAACGGACCTTGATTACAAGGCAGGTTTGAAGTATAATAAAGTTGGAATCAGAGATGGTTTTCGTGTAGCGGCACGTAAAAGCTGGACTGTGCTTGGGCAGGGTAAGTTCCAAGACGCTTAAGATGCTCGGAAGGGTATCGCGCCCATACCAGGGAGATACGGTGAGTCCGCGCCCGGGGACTTAATTTTTCGGCGACTAATTGATGTTCGGAAGGACATCCCGGCTGACAGCCAGCAGTAAACCGCTATTTTAAGAAAAAGATGCTGTGATGGCTTGATTGTTATCCGGCTGAAATCGAATAGATATGGCAGATTAGATTGTATGTGATATAGAAGAGGAGAAATTGATTATGACTACCGATGAATTGGATAATCTGCTAAACCCGGTGATTAAATCCATACCGGAATTGCGAAAGAAGTGGGAAGAAAAAAAGGCACAGGGACAAAAGAGTGAGCAAGGATCAGGGAATATCCAGTCGGTTATCGAGATTCCTCCTGATTTTTGGTTTATTGAGATTCCAAGAAAAGTGTATTGTGGGCTGGTTAAAATGATTCCGGAAGGGTGCATTTCGTCAGAAAAATCTATCTTGGATTTTCTCAGAAGTTACCTCGAATCAAAGATGCCGGGATGTACCGAAGGAGTTGCTCTTACTGTAGAGTCATGTACGGTACTTGAGGAACATGGGCCTGGTTTTCCTTCGTGGAGGCTTGTGTCTCGGTACGGACTTTTGAGACGAACAGATGATGGAACATATCCGGATGAAATGCAGTTAATCCAAGAAGGTCTGGAAACTGAATCATGCGGAGCAGGTGGGAAATCAAAACGTGTTGTGGATTACAAAAAGCATATGGTTGATTGGGAGAATTTGCTTGGGATAAAATTTTAACATGCTATTATAGAATCGCTATGGTCGCTGTGCCGCTAAGCTAAGCAGGATAAGACGAGTAAAAATTCTAGCGAAAGGAGAGGTGAATATGGCTCAGAGTGAGAAAAATATTTTGGAATATATCGTTGTATGTGTCAGCGAGTTCGCAAATCGATATAATATACACATGAAAGATGCCTATTCTTATCTCCGCAAATATAAAGGCATTGATTATCTGTGCGAGTTTTATGACGTTGAGCATACGCTGTCGTTTGAGGATGCAATAGATGATTTAACTGTAATTTGCCGTAGGAACGGAGGCGCAATAGCTTGAAACTGTTCCATGGTTCTAATGTAGAGATAAAAGAAGTCGACCTTACAAAGTGTGCGCCGTATAAAGATTTCGGGAAAGGTTTTTATACAACGACTCTCGAAGACCAGGCATGGCGTATGGCACACAGAAGGGCGAGACTGGATGGCGGCGTGCCAACTGTTACGATATTTGAAATCCCAGATGATTTGACAGAAAACAACGAGTTGCATTTCCGTGTGTTTCCGGACAAACCCACAGTGGAATGGGCGATTTTTATAAAAAACAATCGTGACCGGAAGTTCAGGGACATATCAAGCATGGAGTGCAATACCGATAACAAGTACGATGTTGTCATCGGGCCTGTGGCTAACGACACAGTCGGTCTGTTAATAAGGCAGTTTTCAAGAGGAACAATCAACGCTGAGTATCTTAGAAAAGAATTTGACTTTGGAACGCTGACAAATCAGTATACTTTTCACACTGAAAAGGCTCTGAACTATCTGAGAAGGGTAGGCGTTGAGTATGACAAATGAGCAGCAGGAGATGATAGAGTATACAACACAGGAGATCGTACAGTATATAATTGAAGACAACAAGCTGGGAATGATGGATGCTATGGATAAGTTCTATATGTCAAAGACGTTTGAACAGCTTGCGGATGTGGAGACGGGACTTTATTTACAAG
>JAJQAS010000102.1:5337-17205 GCA_021203685.1 Clostridiales bacterium
GGTCTGCATATGTATATGAAAGATACAAAGCTGAATTGAAATAATAGAGGATAAGAGAAGCGCAAGATAGTGCAAGTAAAGTGCAAGAAAAGGTGAATCCCATAAAAACAACAGAGCATTAGGGGAAAGCGCGAAGCATTAGGAGAAAGTAAGAAAAATAGGATAAAATGACAAATTTTGAGCGTGCAGGAGACTGTGCGCTCTTTTTTTACTTGTAAGTTAGCTAAGACTAACTCAAATAACCCCAGGGGCCCGGTCAAAATCCTGAAAATGGAGCCTGCCGTGGAACGGTGCGGCCTCTTCTTCTAATTTTTGCAAATTTCGCAGCCCCGGCCCCGACTGGGGCTGGCAGCGCAAAATGCGGATGTATAAAAATCAAACCGGATTTTACGAAAACCCATGAATTTTCCTTAAAAAACAAGGAAATTTCGTGGGTTTTGGCATGATTCGGTTGAATCAGATGTCCGGCTGAACTGTTGCAGAAAGCGCAGCGGTTCGGTGGGCGGAAGTGGGTATACCAATGTTCTTAGCATGGAAGAACTGCTCCTGAACACAGTGGAGAAGTGTATCGCCATCCGCCCCTGTGACAAGGACAATCCGAATGCCATCCGCTGGGGCGCCTTAAAGGAAGATGGCCGTTGTTCCGGGCATTTCCTTTTCAAAAGACCATCTCACGCAAGTCTTCTTTTGTTTTTTCACTGTCTACTTGACAGGGGGCACTTCAAAAAACGGGAGCGTTGCAGTTTTTTGTTTTGCAACGTTCCCTTGATTTGTGTTCAGATTAAGGCCGCCGGATTTGCGTCCGACGGCCTTTTTGAGAAAAGAGAGAAAAGAAAGGAGAAAAATGAAAAAGCGTTGTGCGGGTTGCGTTGCCCTGTTCGTTCCCCGTGCCTATACAATAGCAAAGCCGTGAAGGGAATTGGTGGACAAATTGCGAAGAAAATGAGAAAAAATTTTGAATATGGGGAAACCATCTCACTTCTTTTTGCCAAACCCGAACAACGCCGCCAGCCGCGCCAGGCCGGAAGGCTGCGCCTCTTTGGTCTGGGTCGGACGACTGGCCGACTGGCCGGAGACGGAGCGGCGCTGCGCCGGGTTCGGCTGTTCCACAGGGGAAGGTTCCGGGTGGACAGCAGCGGGCGCGGACGTTTCCACCGCGGATTCCGGCTCCGGCGAGACGGGGACAGGATGCGCCGCGGAGGGGGTCTCCGGCGCAGGCCCCGCGTTTGCCGCGGCGGAAACAGGTTCTTCCGGCACAGGCTCCGCCGGGGCCATCACCGGCACAGCGGCAGCGGGGGCGACCGCCGGGACTTTGTGCTGGGGAATGGCCTTCTCAGCCGCCTGGTATGCCTGGGCGAAGAAATATTCCTGGGCGTTCAGCTTTTCCCCGGAGACCACAGGCCGCTGGTAGGTGCCGTCGGACTGCTGGGCGCGGGCCTTGACGTTGTCGTTCATCATGGCCTGGAACATCGACCGGATGCGGGTTTTCAGCGCGGGGTCGTAGATGGGTGCGGCCACCTCCACCCGGCGGGTGGTGTTGCGGGTCATAAAGTCCGCCGAGGAGATGTAGACCCGGCCCTCGTCGCCCTGACCAAAGAGGTAAATTCTGGCGTGTTCCAGGTAGCGGCCCACGATGCTGACTACCCGGATGTTGTCGGTGTAGCGGGGGATACCGGACACCATGCAGTAGATGCCGCGGATAACCATTTCCACCTTTACCCCGGCCTGGGACGCCTCGATGAGCTTGTTGATGAGCACTTTGTCGGTGAGAGAGTTGCACTTGATGCCGATATAGGCCACCTGACCCGCATTGGCCCTGGCAATTTCTCCGTCGATCAGGTCGCAGAGCTTGTTTTGCAGACAGTGAGGGGCCACCATCAGGTGCTCCATGTTTTCCACCACCTGGCCCATGCACAGGCAGTTGAACACCTTGGCCGCCTCCCGGCCCATGTCCTGGTTGGCGGTCATCAGGGACAGGTCTGTATACTGCTTGGAGGTCTTTTCGTTGTAGTTGCCGGTACCAAACTGGGTGATATAGCTGACCTGGTCACCCTCCTTTCGGGTGATGAGGCACAGCTTGGAGTGGATCTTGATGCCGTCCAGGCCGTAGATGATGCGGCACCCGGCGTCCTCCAGCACCCGGGACCACTCGATGTTCCGTTCCTCGTCGAACCTGGCCCGCAGTTCCACCAGCACGACCACTTCCTTGCCGTTTTCCGCCGCCTGACACAGGGCGTCCACCACCCGGCTGTTCCGGGCCACCCGGTAGAGGGTCATCTTGATGGAAGCCACCGCCGGGTCGTGACAGGCTTCCAGCAGCATTCGCAGGAAGGGCTGCATACTCTCGTAGGGGTAGGACAGCAGCACGTCATGCTCCTTGATCTGCTCCACCATGGGGCGGCTGCGGTCCACAGAGGGGGACGCCTGAGGCGTCCGCCGGGGGTAGAACAGTTCCTTCTTATCCCGCAGGTCATCCTGGAGCTGGTACAGGAAGGACAGGTCCAGCGGTGCGGCGGAGGGGAACGCCTGCTTCCGGGGCATATCCAGGTATTTGCAGACGGTGTCGATGACCTGTTCATCGATGAGGCCGTGGTACTCCATCTTGATGGGGCACAGGCGGCGGCGGGTGCGGATCATCTTCTCCATCTTGCGGCGGTAATCCTCGTGGCGGTCGTCCATGTCGTTGATGGCATCGTCGATGCTGATGTCCGCGCTGCGGAGGATGCGCACCAGTGCCTTGCTGACGATGCGGTACCGCTCAAAGATGCGGGGGGCGAAGTGCAGGATGAGATCCTCCATCAGGATATACCGGTACCCTTCGCCGGGGATGGTCACCAGTCGCCGGAGCACCCGGTTGCTGCACGGGATGATGCCCAGCCGCTCGTTGCTGTTTTTGGTCTTGAGGGAGACCACAGCGTAGATGTCCTTGCCGTTCAGGAAGGGGAAGGGCTGCTTGGAGCCGACGATCTGGGGGGAGAGCAGGGGCTGCACCTCTTCCATAAAGTAGGTCTCCAGATACCGCCGCTCTTTTTCGTTGAGCTGGGAGAAGGTGAGCATCTCCGCGCCCTGGGGCCGCAGCTGCTCCATCAGCTCGCTGTAGACCCAGTCCTTCCGCTCCAGGTCGGTGCGCACCTTGTCCAGCACCGCGTCCAGCTGCTCCTGGGCGGTCATGCCGGTTTTGTTCTCTAGGATGTTCATGGGCAGCTGGTCGTGGAGGGTGCCCACCCGCACCATGAAAAATTCGTCCAGGTTGCTCTGGAAGATGGCGGCGAAGGACAGCCGTTCGCACAGGGGGTTGTCGGAGGTGGCCGCCTCCTCCAGCACCCGCTCGTTAAATTGCAGCCAGGACAGCTCCCGGTTGGCGTAGCAGGCCAGGGGGAACCGGTCCCCGGTCTCGTCCTCGTCCAGCAGAACGGTGGTTGTGTTTTCTTTGTTTTCCATAATGATCCTCCCTATTGGGCTGACGTGGACCGGCAGCACCCGCCGCCCGCGGGGCGGCCTTGCTCCGGCGGCTCTATTATAGCACCCCATTTGGGAAAAGAAAACCGATTTTCGTCACTTTTCGGAAATTTTGCAGAAGAAATACAATTTGAGCTATTCGCTATTAGCCATTAGCTGTTAGTGGGATAATGCTGATTGAATCCTAAATGCTGTCATTTATGCATTAGTGAACGAGAGCTAGGCAAAAAGGCAATCTCTATGGAACTGCTGTCCGCAGCTAAAAGCTAACAGCTAACAACGTTCTGCGGCGTCCCCGCCTGGAACTGCCGCAGGTTTTCCACCACAATGTCCATTAGCCGACTCCGGGCTTCCACCGAAGCCCATGCGATGTGGGGGGTGATGACGCAGTTTTGCGCCGTCAGCAGGGGATTGTCCGGCAGCATCGGCTCGTGTTCCACCACGTCCAGCCCGGCGGCTGCTACCTTGCCGCTGTTCAGGGCGGCGGCCAGAGCCCCCTCGTCCACCAGCGGCCCCCGGGCGGTGTTCAGCAAAATGACCCCGTCCTTCATTTTGGCGATGGCCGAAGCGTTGACGATGTGGCGGGTGGAGGGGAACAGCGGAGCGTGGAGGGAAATGACATCCGCCTGGGCCAGAAGCTCATCCAGCTCCACATAAGTTGCGATCTCCTCCCCTTCGGGGCAGGGGCGGGAACCGGCAGCCAGCACGTTCATCCCCAGTGCCCGGGCCAGACGGCCCACCGCCCGGCCAATGCTGCCAAAACCGATGATGCCCATGGTCTTGCCCGCCAGCTCCACGATGGGCTTGTCCCAAAAGCAGAAGTCCCGGCAGCTGCACCAGCGTCCTTCCTTCACCGCCCGGTCGTGGTGGCCCACATGGCAGGTCACCTCCAGCAGCAGGGCCAGGGTCATCTGGGCCACGGCGGGGGTGCTGTAGCCGGGGACATTGGTAACAGTGATGCCCCGCTCTTTCGCCGCCTCAATGTCCACCATATTGTACCCCGTGGCAAGGGCGCCGATGTAGGTCAGGTTGGGGCACCGCTCCATCACCCAGCGGGTCACGGGGACCTTGCTGGTGTAGACCGCTTCCGCATCGGCGATGCGTCGCGCCACCTCCGCGGGGTCGTCGGGGGTGTAGTCATGCACTGTCAGTTCCCCCAGCGCCGCCATGCCGTCCCAGCTCAGGTCGCCGGGGTTTTCGGTGTAGCCGTCCAAAATCACGATTTTCACGTATATCGCGCCTCCAGTTCTCTTTGGTTGTCCATATCATTCCAAAAGGCGATATCCTATCCAGGTCGATCGCCGCAGTCTGATAAAATTATACCATGACTACGGGGAAATGCAACAGGGAGGGCCAACAGCCAGAAGGCGGAAACGATTTCGCTTGAGAAAAAAGCGCGCATATTTCTAAAGGACAGACAGTGGAAATGAGCCTATATCTGTGGTACAATAAATAAAGCTGTGGGAAGTGGCCTGCAGCCCCACCGCCGAAAACAGCCGGAGCAGACCGACAGGGACTGCTTTCCATAGAAAGGACGTGCCAGATGAATCCGTATTCCATTTTGTTTGTTGACGACGAAGAAGAAGTGTTCCGGGTCATCCTGCGCAAATTAGACTGGGAAAATCTGGGGTTCTCTGTGGCCAACTACGCAAAGAACGGCCAGGAGGCCCTGGAGCTGGCGGAGGAGATGCAGCCCGATGTGGTGATGACGGACATCAAAATGCCCTATATGGACGGGCTGGAGCTGGGCCGTCGAATGAAAGAACTCTGCCCCCAGGTCAAAATCGTCATCTTCTCCGGCTTTGACCGGTTCGAGTATGCCCGGGAGGCCATCAAGCTGGAGGTGGAGGAGTATATCCTAAAACCCATCGACGCCGATGAGCTGCGCGGCGTTTTCCTTCGCCTGCGGGACAAACTGGACCGGGAGCGGGCCGAAAAGCGGGACATCGACAAGCTGCACCAGGATTATATGGAAAGCCTGCCGGTGTTGCAGGAAAACTTTTTCATCTCCCTGATTGAAGGCTGTATCCCGCCGGAGGCGGCGGACCGGCTGCTGTCCAGCTACCAAATCGACCTGCCGGGGCCATATTACGCGGTGTGCCTGGTACACGCCACAGCGGCCTCCCCCGACCTGGAAATGGAGCCGTTCCTGCTGGCGGTGTCCGTGAAGAAGCTGGCGGAGGAGCAGCTGGTGGAGCGCTGGCGGGGCAAGGTGTTCACTTACTTAGGGAATACGGTGCTCATCGCCCAGCTGACGGAGCTGACGGAGGTCACAAGCCTGACCGACAGCCTTGACCGCTTCTGCCGTCTGGCCCGGCACCTCTGCGGCGCGGCTGTCACCATTGGCATTGGGCAGGTCTGCGACAACCTGCGGGAGTTTGCCGCCGCCTACGCCGGGGCGGCGGACGCGGTGTCCTGCCGGGTGCTTTACGGCAACAACCGGGCCATCAACATCGCGGAGGTGGCCCCCGCGGAGGAGGCTGACGGCGACTGGGACCCCAAGTTTTTGCAGCAGGTGTTCCGACAGATCAAAACCGGCAGCCGGGAGGATCTGGAACAGGCGGTCCGCCGCTGTGTGGGGCAGGTGTCCGGTCAGAGGACCAGCCTGCAAAAATACCGGCTGTTCCTGATGGAGCTGCTGACGGAGATTTTTCGCTTTGGCAGCAACAACCGGCTGAACATGGACAAAATTTGGGGCGAGAGCCGGGACATCTACAGCGAGGCCCTCCAGCTGGAGTCGCCGGAGGAGCTGGAGCAGTGGATGCTGGCACTTTGCACAAAAATGCAGGAGCTGATGGAGCAGCGGCGGCAGAGCACCACCCGTTCCTTTGTGGACAAGGCTGAGGACCATGTTCGGGAGCACTACGCCGACCAGTCCCTTTCGGTGGAGACGGTCTGCCGGAGCCTGGGCGTCAGCACGGCCTATTTTTCCACCGTTTTCAAGAAGGAGACGGGCAAGGCCTTTATCAATTATCTGACAAACTATCGCATGGAGCAGGCGGTCCGCCTGCTGCTGGAGGGCGATGAAAAAACCTACGTCATCGCCGGGAAGGTGGGGTACTCCGACCCCAACTATTTCAGTTATGTGTTCAAAAAGCGGTTTGGGGTGTCTCCCACCCGTTACCGGGCGAAGGAAAGGACAAAGACATGAGGCGACTGCGGTCTTTCCTGCGAAAAAAAGGCATTTTTCCCATGGGCATCCAGGTGACCATTTCCATCTCGTTTACCGTGGTGTCCATCTGCATCATGGCTGTGCTGGGCGTGCTCCTTTTCAGCCAGTTCAGCGCCCGGGTGGAGTCGGTGTCCGCCGAGAGCGCCAGCCAGCTGCTGGACCAGACGGCCATCAACCTGGAGGACTACCTGCGCAATATGCGCCGCATCTCCGACGCCATGTATTACTCCGTCATCAAGGACACCGACCTGGAGACCGACACGCTGGACGAGGAGATGAACCTGCTCTACGAGGAGAACAAGGACAACCTCATCAGCATCGCCTGTTACACGGTGGACGGCGAGCTGGTGGCCGCCGCCCCGGTGGCCACCGAGAAGCAGGGGGTGGACATCGTCAACCAGGAGTGGTTCACCTCCGCCATGAGCCAGATGGAAAACCTGCACTTTTCCGTCCCCCATGTGCAGAACCTTTTTGACGATACCTCTTACCGCTACTACTGGGTCATCTCCCTGAGCCACACGGTGGAGCTGACCTTCGGCGGCAGCACCAAGCTGGGGGTGCTGCTGGTGGACATGAATTACAGCAGCATCAAGCAGCTGCTCTCCAAAACCAACACCGACAGCTCGTCGGAATATATCTACCTGATGGACAACAATGGGGAGATCATCTACCGCCCCCGTCAGAACCTGATCTACGCCGGCCTCTACAGCGAAAACAACCAGGAGGCGCTGACCTACGACGACGGCAGCGTGCGGGAGACGTTTGAGGGAGAACAGCGGCTGGTCACGGTGAAAACCGTCAGCTATACCGGCTGGAAGCTGGTCAGTGTGGTGACCATCCGCTCCTATGAGATGGGGCTGCTGGAGACCCAGTACTTTGCCGTCATTCTGGTCATGCTGTCCCTGCTGGCCATCGTCGCCCTGAATCAACTGGTTTCCGTCCAGATCTCCAGGCCGCTGGTGCGGCTGAACGAGTCGGTCAAGGAGCTGGAGCGGGGCAACCTGAATCCGGACATCTACGTGGGCGGCAGCCTGGAGATCGAGCATCTGGGCCGCACCCTCCGTTCCACCGTGGAGCAGCTGCGCCAGCTGATGCAGGACATTTTGGTGGAGCAGGAGGAGAAGCGGAAAAGCGAACTGGACGCCCTGCAATCCCAGATCAACCCTCATTTCCTGTATAACACCCTGGACTCCATCGTGTGGATGATCGAGGACGAACGGTATAAGGACGCCATCTTCATGATTACCGAGCTGGCCAGTCTCTTCCGGGTCAGCCTGAGCAAGGGCAACAATGTCATTCGTCTGGAGGAGGAGCTGCGCCACGCCAGGAACTATATGAACATCCAGCAGGTGCGCTATAAGAACGTGTTCCGGGTGGAATACGACATTGACCCGGAGATCTTGTCCTGCTGCATCGTCAAGCTGGTGGTTCAGCCCCTGCTGGAAAACGCCATTTATTACGGCGTAGAAGGCATGGATGGGGAAGGGGTCATCCGCGTGACCGCCCGGCGCGTGGACGGGGACATCTACATCGAAGTCAGCGACAACGGGATGGGGATGCCGCCGGAGGTGGTCAGCAAACTGCTGACGGAAGGCGACCGGATTCCCAAACACGGTTCCGGCGTGGGCCTGGTGAATGTCCACAAGCGCATCCAGCTGCGCTTTGGACAGGAATATGGTCTGGAGATCGAAAGCCGTTCCGACGAGGGGACCACAGTGCGCATCCACATTCCCTGCGTCCCCTACACGGAGGAGACGCGGGACAAGCTGGAAGCGGGAAAGCGGCAGGTGTGACAGATGAAGCAGAGCAGAATCGTTATGACCGGGTTTTGTCTGGCGGCGGTGGCGGTGATCGTCTTTTCCGCTTACCAGCTGGTGAATATGGGGCGGCAGGAGGTCTCCTATGAGGTTTCCGTCGTCGTCAACGACAGCAGCAATGACCGGTGGATCGCTTTCAAGGAAGGATTGGAACAGGGGGCCGAGGACTATTCCATCCATCTCAACGTGGTGACCACCGCCGACTTTGAGAGCCTGGAGGACGAGGAGACGGTCATTGAGCGGGAGATCGCCGGCGGCGCTGAAGGGATCATCGTACAGCTTTGCGCCAGCACCGGGACAGAGGAACTGCTCCAGGAATATGAGACTTCCGTTGCTCTGGTGCTGGTTGAGACCGATGCGGAGCCGACAGAGACATACGCCGCCGCCCTCCCGGACAACGAAGGCATCGGCGCTGCCCTGGCGGACGCCGCCGCTGAGGACGCGGACGGCGCCCTAACCGGCAAAACCATCGGCATTCTGGCGGGGAACCAGGAGCAGCTGGCCATGCAGCAGCGGCTGGACAGTTTTGTGCAGGCAGCGCAGGCCGCCGGGGGCGACATCCTCTGGACGCTGGAAGCGGCCCGGGGCGACGACGATCCGCTGGCCCAGCAGCTGGCCGAACAGCCGGTGGACATCCTGGCTGCGCTGGAAAACGACGAGACAGAGCGGGCGGTGGATGCGCTGCTTTCAGCCCAGTTGGAGACCCTCCTTTACGGGGTGGGCTGCTCGGAGAAAAACGTCTATTATCTGGACAAGGGGACCATCACCGGTCTGGTCGTCCCCAACGAATTTAACATGGGCTACCAGAGTGTGGCGCTGATGGCCGGGCGGCTGCAATCCCGCAAAACGGAACGGGTGGAGACCGGTTTTGTCATTGTGGACAAAGCGACGATGTACGACACAGACAACCAGAAGGTGCTGTTCCCCATCGTGCAGTGAGCAGACGGGAGAAACGGGCGGCGGACGGCCCGGAAGGAGAGGGATTATGAAGAAATGGCGAATGATCGGCCTTTTGTGGGTGCTCCTTGCGCTGGCGGCGGCGCTGGCCGCCTGCGGCTCCGCCGGGACAACGGAGACGGTGAGCAGCATCAAAATCGGCGTGACGCTCTACGACCAGTATGACACCTATGTCTCGGAGATGATGGAAAGCTTCAACTCCTACGCCGCGCAGAAGGCGGAGGAGACCGGCATCGCCCTCAACGTAGACGTCTACAACGCTTCGGACAGCCAATCCACCCAGGACGAGCAGGTGGAGAAGATGATCGGAGACGGCTGCGATGTGATCTGCGTCAACCTGGTGGATCGGACGGAACCCACCGTCATCATCGATCTGGCGGAGAAAAATCAGGTCCCTGTCATCTTCTTCAACCGGGAGCTGGTGGAGGAGGACCTGGAACGCTGGGATCAGCTCTACTATGTGGGGTCCGAGGCTTACGAATCCGGCATCCTGCAAGGGCAGCTGGTGGCGGAAGCCTGGGAAGCCGATTCCTCTATGGACAAGAACGGCGACGGCGTGTTACAATATGTGATATTGGAGGGCGAGGCCGGACACCAGGACGCCATTATGCGCACGGAGTTCTCGGTCAGCACCATCACAGACAGCGGCATTGCTGTGGAAAAGCTCAGCTACGCCATCGCCAACTGGAACCGCGCCCAGGCCCAGACCAAAATGGCGCAAATGCTGGCCCAGTATGGGGACGCCATCGAGCTGGTGCTGGCCAACAATGATGACATGGCCCTTGGAGCCATCGACGAGCTCAAGGCGGAGGAGGTCCCCGTGGAGGAGTGGCCCGCCATTGTTGGCATCGACGGCACCGCCGTGGGGATGGAAGCCGTCCTGGCCGGGGAGATGATCGGCACCGTGTATCAGGACGGGGACGGCCAGGCCCGGGAAATGCTGAACCTGGCCTATGCCCTGTCCACAGACGGGGATCTGTCCGGTCTGGACCTACAGGACGGGAAATACATCCGCCTGCCCTACTATATCATCACAGCAGAGACCCTGGCGGAGGAAGCCGCCGAAACTGAAACCACAGCAGACCGTTCAGAACAGGAGTGAGAGCCATGCCTTTTCGAAAAGACAACAAAAAGCAGAAACATTCGTTTTCTCCCGGCGCACACGGGACGGTCTACCTGCTGGGGGCACTGTACCTGGCGTATTTGCTGGTGACGTTCCTTCAGGAAGCGTACAAAGGCGGCGAAGACGCCCCTTCGCTGCCGCTGCTCATCGTGGGCGTCCTGGTGCTGGGGGGCGGACTGATTTTCCTGTGCCTGATGGCGTGGAATATGTCCCGCGTGCAGCCGGAACCGACGGAGGACGGGGAAGCGGAACTGTCAGAGCCGGAGACAGACAGCGAGGAGCCGGACGGAGACGATGAGGAAGGGGAGCAGGAAGAGGACGAAGAAGCAGACAACGAAGAATAGAGAAGGATTTTTAAGAAAGACAGAAGAATTTTATATTTGCTATTTCCCTGCATCTCTGCTATACTGTTACCGTAAGGACTTAGGACAAACAAATGTCCAAAAACCTGAAGGAGGACTGTAACATGAAACTGAAAAAACTGCTCGCCCTGATTCTGGCGCTGGCCATGGTGCTGTCCCTGGCAGCCTGCGGCTCCAGCAGCAGCGACACCACCACCGACGACACCGAGGACACCTCTGCTGCCGCCACCACGGAAGACACCTCTGCCGCGGCCGACGCCGACGCCACCTCCGGCGACGTTGACTATTCCGACCTGAACGTGGGCATCTTCTGGTATGCCTTCTCCGACACCTTCCTCTCCACCGTCCGCTCCTCCCTGGACGAGACCCTGGATGCGGCCGGCATCACCTACACCGACTACGACGGCAACAGCAACCAGCCCACCCAGAACGAGTCCATCACCACTGCTCTGACCAACGGCTGCAACTTGCTGCTGGTCAACCTGGTGGAGTCTGGCTCTGAGGACGCCGCCCAGAAGATTATCGAAGAAGCCGCCACCTACGGCGTCGACGTGTACTTCTTCAACCGCACCATCGAGGCCGACGGCAACGAGGGCGCGCTGCTCAACGCCTATGACAACGTGGCCTTCCTGGGCACCGACGCTCCCGAGGCCGGCCATATGCAGGGCGAGATGATCGGCAACTACCTGGTCGAGAATTTCGACGCCATTGACCTGAACGGCGACGGTGTCATCTCCTACGCCATGTTCAAGGGCCAGGAGGGCAACGCCGAGGCCATCTACCGCACCCAGTACGCCGTGGAGGACGCCAACACCATCCTGACCGAGGCCGGTTATGCTGAGCTGGAGTACTTCGACGCCAACAACTCCGACTGCTATCAGGTGGATACCAACGGCGCCTGGTCCGCCTCCGCCGCCACCGAGTACATGCAGACCAACCTGTCCCAGTACAGCGAGGCCAACGGCAACATGATCGAGC
>JAJQAS010000163.1 GCA_021203685.1 Clostridiales bacterium
TGTAGGTGATGGCCTGCTCCCCAAAGGGGATGTGGAAGTTGATCTCCCGCTTTTGGACATAGACCAGAGCCGGGGGCATGGTGTCCTCAAACTGCACCACGCAGAACCGGCCCGGGGTGCGAATTTCCAGCGCCACCCGGTCGCCGGGGCGGTAGGCGGCGGTGTAGACCAGACTGACCTGGTCGTCCGCGTCGCAGGTCAGCAGGGTGTGCCCCGCCTCGTCCAGCACTTTGAGCTTGATGGTTTCCATTGTGTTTTCCTCCAAATGAACGTCAGCTGTGCAGCCGCTGCATGTAGTCCCGGGGGCTGACGCCCTCCAATTTTTTGAACACCTTGCTGAAATAGGAAGGGCTTTCAAACCCCACCCGGTCGCTGATCTCGTAGATGCGCAGGTCGGTGGTGGCCATCAGCTCCTTGGCCGCGCTGATGCGGGCGGCGGTGACGAACTCCACAAAGCTGGACTCCCCGTTTTGGGAGAACAGCTGGCTCAGGTAGTTGGGGCTGAAATTGAACACCGAAGCCACGTCGTTCAGGGGCAGGGGCTTGGACAGGTTGTGACAGATGTACTCCTGAATTTGCGCCACCGTCTGGGCCCGGTGGGCCTCGGTGGTGGTGGCCCGGGGCTGGTAGAACAGCACAGGCTGGTCGTTGGTGACCTGGGTGGGCAGGGAGAGGGCGGCCCGCTGGCTCTGCTGGATCTGGAAAATGTCCTGCACCGGCTGACCCACCGCCCAGTGAATCTGGGTGTTGAAATACTCAAAGAGGATCTGCCCCGTTTTTTTCAGCACGTCCTCCAGCTGCTGCTCCAGGCCGTCGGCGTTTTCCAGGGGGAACAGCACGTAAAAGTGGTTCAGGTTGCTGGCGGTGACGGTGCAGGGCAGATAGCGGGAAAGCACGTCCGCCGCCATTTTGGATACCGCCGCGCTGAGGGTGGCCATCTGCTCCGTGGGGAGATCCTTGTGGGTCAGCTCCGCCACCGCCACCACGTACCAGGGGGCGTTGAAGCGCAGCCCCAGCTGGCTGCACAGCTCCTCGAGCTGGTTCCGGTCCCGGAACAGCCCGCCGTAGAGCTGGATAAACAGCCGGTCCTGGTATTGCTCCAGCCCGTTGGCGGCCACGGCGTCCGGCGTGCGGATGGATCGCTCCTTTTTCACGCTCTCGATGGCCCGGCGCAGCGCGCCTTGCAGCACGTCCGCCGTCAGGTCCATTTTGAGCAGGTACTCCACCGCCCCCAGCTGCAAACTGCGCTTGACGTACTCAAACTCCTCATAACTGGTCAGCATGATGAACACCGGAAAGGTGTCGTCCACTCTGCGGCACTTCTCCGCCAGGTCCAGGCCGTCCATGACCGGCATCCGCACGTCGCAGATGACGATGTCCGGGTGCTGAGACTGGATGATCTTCCACGCCTCCGCGCCGTTTCGGGCGGTGCCGATGATCTCCGTCCCCAGCTTGCCCCAGTCCAGGATGCTCTGCATCCCTATCAGCACCAGCGGCTCGTCGTCCGCCAGCAAAACCTTAATCATCGCGCCATTCCTCCCTGTTCCTCTGTCATGCTGTTTTTCTGCTTCTGTTCGCTCTGGATTCGGTCCGTCCCCTCGCCGTCTGTCGGCTGGCGGCTGCCGGGCAGCCGGAGGGTGACGGTGGTGCCCTCTCCCGGCACACTGGCCAGGCTCAGGCCGTAAGCCGGACCAAAGTTGTACTGGATGCGCCGGTAGACATTGCTGATGCCCACATGCCGGAAGTTCTCTTCGGTCTCCGGCTCCGCCTGGAGGACACTGGCGATCTTTTCGGCACTCATGCCCACCCCGTTGTCTGTCATCTGTACCAGAATGTCCGCTCCCTCATCTGCGGGAGCGATGGTGACTGTGATCTGTCCGGCGCAGCCCTTTGGCTCGATGCCGTGGAAAATGGCGTTTTCCGCCAGGGTCTGGAGGGAAAGCGGAGGGATGAGACAGTCCTTGAGCACCTGCTCCTCCACCTGACACTGGACATCGATGGTGATGGTGCCGCCATAGCGGTAGCGCTGGATGGTAAAGTAGTCGTTGTCCAGGGACAGCTCCTGTTCCAGCGGCACCAGCCGCCGATTGCCCTTGGAGACGTTTTTCATCAGCCGGGAGAGGGCCGTGACCATTTCCTCGATGCCCTGGGCGTGTTGAATGGCGGCCATCCACCGGATGCTGTTCAGAGTATTATAGAGGAAGTGGGGGTTGACCTGGCCCTGGAGCACCTGATACTCCAGATCCAGCTGCTTTTTCTCGTCCTCCACCCGCTTGTCCATCAGGGCGGTGATGTTTTCGGACAGGTGGTTGATGCCGCGGCCCACGTCTCCCAGCTCGTGGTTCCACTCGATGTCGGGGTTGACGGTGAAATCCCCCTGGGCCAGCGTCTCGATCTGTCGCTGCAAAGCCCGGATGGGATTGCTGACCAGCTTGTGGAGAAACAGCATCAGCAGCACCCCAAAAAACGGGACGCTGAACAGGATGATGGCCAGCGTTCGCAGCAGCTGGGGCAGCATCTGGCTCAAGGGCACATCCGGGATGGCAGCGGCCACATACATCCCGTGGACCCCAACGGGACAGGCGACGATGGAATAGCGCTGCCCGTTCAACTCGGTGTAGTAAAGGCGGGTGCTGGCGTCCAGGGTAGCCACGTCGTCCCCGTCGGCTTCCTCCATTTGCAGGTCCTCCTCCTGGAGGACGGTCAGGCTGTCGCCCTCCACCTGGTAGAGCACGTCTCCCATCCACCAGTAAAGCCGCACCCCTTCCTCCAGGGGGAACTGTTCGAGGACATCGGTGATCATGGTGGGAGAAACACCGATGTAAATATGTAATGTATAGTTGCCGTAGCTGCCGGTGGTAGAGGCGGTCACCGGGATACTCGCCGCGGAGGACCCTGACAGCATCAGCGGGTCGCTGACGATGGTGGACCAGGCGCCGAAGTCCTGCTCCGCCAGAGCCTCCAGCTGCTCCTCGGTGACCACGGTGGACTGGGCGCTGGTGGTGCCCAGCATCAGGAACTTTGTGCTGGCCTGTTCGCTGGTGCTGTAGAGCAGCAGCCGCTGCACATAGTTGGACACGCTCAGCGAATCATAGCGGTTCTGCACAGTGGAATAGAGTGTGGTGCTCAGGTCGATGGAAACACTGGTCAGCATATAGGCCCGCACCGTGGTGTTGACCCTGCACCAGTTGGAAAGCTCGTCCACTTCCTCCACCCGCTGGGCTGCGGTGGCGGCGGCGGTCTCCAGCTGGTACTCCGCCGCCTGGAGGCTGGTCTGGCGGGTCTGTGTGACCAGGTAGGCGATGCTGATGCTCAGCACCACCGCCGTGATGAGTACGGTGAACCCCAGCGTCATTACAGTCACCCGGGCGGAGATGCCGAACCGATGCCGACCATTGTTTGTTGTTTTCTGCGCCGCCATCGCCTAGCCCTCCCGCTGGTTTTTTAATAAAGATATTTTAGCACAAAAAGCAGTAAGAGGCCACACTATCCCTTCCTTTTTATATATTACACGAAAGCATACGCCTTGTAAATCAAACATTTGTGAGCTGCTACAAATATTACAAGAAAGCGTTTGACAAAACTACAAATTTTACAAGTTTAGAAACGCGCGACCGGATAAATTTACAGATACTTCTGTAAAAAATCTATTTGAAACTTCTCTGTTCCGTTTTATAATATTTTAACAAGGGGCACTGCCCAAAAACCCCGTTGGGTTTGACATTCTGACGAAATCGGCCTGCCAGACCCGGTCATCTCACAAAAGGAGGAAAAACAAACATGAAAAACCTACGCAAACTGTTGGCCCTCGTGCTGGCGCTTGCCATGTGCTTCGCCCTGGCCGCCTGCGGCAGCACCTCGTCCAGCTCGGACGACGACAGCGACACCAGCACCGCCGCTGCGGACACCACCACTGACAGCTCCGCCGAAGAGGCCAGCGACAGCAGCACCGAAGAGGTCACCATCACCTGGGCTCTGTGGGACTATGACAGCACCGCTTACTGGAGTGCGCTGAAGGAAGAGTACGAGGCCACCCACGAGGGCGTCACCATCGAGTACATCGACCTGGGCTCCACCGACTACATGACCCAGCTGGCGACTCAGCTGGCCGGCGGCAACAGTGAGCTGGACGTGGTCTCCATCAAGGACATCCCCGGTTATTCCAACCTGATCAACCTGGGCCTGCTGGAGCCGATGAACGACTACCTGACCACCGACGAAGAGGACTTCAACGGCGTGCTGGAGCAGCTGACCGCTGACGACGGCAACTATTACGCTATCCCCTTCCGTTCCGACTTCTGGGTCCTGTTCTACAACAAGGACATCTTCGATGCAGCCGGCATCGACTATCCCTCCAACGACCTGACCATGGAAGAGTATGACGCTCTGGCCCGTGAGCTGACCAGCGGCGAAGGCTCCGACAAGATCTATGGCACCCATTATCACACCTGGCGTTCTGACGTCACCCTGTTCGGCATCCTGGACGGCGAGAACACCATCATCGACGGCACCTATGACTTCCTGTATGATTACTATGAGCTGGTTCTGGCTGAGCAGGAAGACGGCATCTGCATGGATTATGGTGAGCTGAAGACCTCCGGCCTGCATTATTCCGCCGCCTTCGAGAACGGCCAGGTCGCCATGTGCCCGATGGGCAGCTGGTTCATCGCCACCCTCCAGACCTACAACGCTGAGGCTGAGGAGAACGGTGTGGACGAGGTCAACTTCGGCTTCGTCAAGTATCCCCATCCCGAAGGGGTCGAGGCCGGCACCACGCTGGGCACTGTGACCTCTCTGGCTGTCAACACCAACTCCGAGAACAAGGACGCCGCCATCGACTTCGTGAACTGGTGCGCTTCCTCTGAGGGCGCGGCTGTCATGGCCTCCACCGGCTCCTTCCCCGCCATCACCACCGAGGAGAGCAATTCCATCATCGCCGCCACCGACGGCTTCCCCACCGACGAGAACTCCCTGGAGGCTATGAACACTGTGGCTGTCTATCTGGAAATGCCGCTGTCCTCCTATGCCTCTGAGATCGAGACCATCCTCAACACCGAGCACGACGCCATCATGACCGGCTCCGAGACCATCGAGGAAGGCATTGCCAACATGAACGAGCAGGTTCAGGAGATCCTGGCTGGCTGATAAGAACGGTTTCTTCCTTGCATATGTAAGTGATACAACCCAGATGGGGCGGGCCCTCGCCCGCCCCATCGCTCTTTTACTGGATGGAAGGCGCCGTTTTCTCATTCTTTCGAATGTGCGAATTGTATGACGCTGTTTCATCCGGAACCCCTGCAGCAAAAGATTAAAAAGAAAGGAGAATGTGACAGATGGCAACCCAAACAGTCGCGGTCCCTGAAAAGCCGCGCAAGGTGATGAAAAAAGAGGTGCGCAACACCCTGACCGCCTACTCCTTCATCGCCCCCAACTTCATTGGCTTCTGCGTGTTCACGCTGGTGCCCATCGTGTGCGCCATTGGTCTGGCCTTCTGCAACTGGGACGGCGTCAACGCCGTTGAATTTGTCGGGCTGGAGAACTTCATTGACCTGACCACCGACAAGACCTTCCTGGCGGCGCTGAAAAACACCATTGTCTACTCCGTGGCGGTGGTGCCGCTGACCATGGTATGCGCCCTTGGTCTGGCCATCCTGCTGAACCAGAAGATCGTGGCGCGGGGCTTCTTCCGCACCGTAGCTTTCTTCCCCTATGTAGCCTCCCTGGTGGCTGTCGCCGCCGTGTGGAACATGATTTTCAGCCCCAGCATGGGTCCTGTGAACATGCTCCTCTCCGCTCTGGGCGTGGAGAACCTGCCCCGCTGGGCCGCCGGTACCGAAACGGCTATGATTACGGTCATCATGTTCAGTGTGTGGAAGAACATGGGCTACTACATGGTCATCTACCTGGCGGGTCTCCAGGGCACCAACCCTGAGCTGGAGGAAGCCGCCGAGCTGGACGGCGCGGGCAAGTGGCAGATCTTCTGGCATGTGACGCTGCCCCAGCTGCGGCCCACCACCTTCCTGGTGGCCATTACGCTGACCATCGCCTCCTTCAAGGTGTATGACCAGATGTACATGATCACCCAGGGCGGCCCCGGCAACGCCACCATCACCCTTGTTTACTACATCTACAACGTGGCCTTCGTCAACACGCCGAAGTATGGCTACGCCAGCGCAGTCGCTATGGTGCTGTTCGTGCTGGTCCTGATCGTGACGATCATCCAGTTCCGCGGCTCCTCCAACGACAATTAAGGAGGGAATGACGATGGCAACCACAGCAGTAAAAACCCGCAGCGCAAAGACCCAGCACACCATCTCCATGGTCATCATCTACATTTTCCTCATCCTGATCGCGTGCCTGATGCTCGTTCCCTTCGTGTGGATGCTCTCCGCCTCCCTGAAGCTGAACAAGGACGTGTTCGCCTTCCCCATCGAGTGGATCCCCAGCAACCCCCGCTGGAAGAACTACATCGACATCTGGACCAAGATCCCCCTGCTCACCTTCATCAAGAACAGCGCCAAGCTGACCGTCATCGTGACGCTGCTCCAGCTGTTCACCTCCAGCTTCGCGGCCTACGCCTTCGCCAAGATGCAGTTCAGGGGCAAAAACGCCCTGTTCCTGGGCTACATCGGCACCATCGCCGTTCCCTGGCAGGCGTACATGGTCCCCCAGTTCATGATGATGCGCTCCTGGAACCTGAACAACACCCACCTGGCTATCATCTGCCTCCAGGCGTTCAGCGCCTTCGGTGTGTTCCTGATGAAGCAGTTCTATGAGGGCGTCCCCTCCGAACTGTGCGAATCCGCCCGCATCGACGGCCTGTCAGAATACGGCATCTGGGCGCGCATCATGCTACCCCTGTCCAAGCCGGCCCTGTCCACCCTGGTCATCATCACCGCCGTCAACACCTGGAACGACTTCCTCGGCCCCCTGATCTACCTGACCAAGACCGAGCTGAAGACCATCCAGATCGGCCTGCGGATGTTCATCAGTCAGTACTCCGCCGAGTATGGACTCATCATGGCCGCATCGGTCATCGCGCTGATACCGGTGCTCATCGTGTTCCTGAGCCTGCAAAAGTACTTCGTCCAGGGCGTGGCCTCCAGCGGCCTCAAGGGGTGATTGGAGCTGCAAGCTGTTAGCGATTAGCTGTTAGTCAGGTGCAGCAAGCCAAAAGCGCATCGCTGTAACGGAAACGCCACAAAACGAAGTAGGCTCCCTAACAGTTAAGGGATAGCAGCTCGACAGAGTGAGCCCCCATTCGTCAGGCACTGCAAACCAAAAACGCAGAGCCGAAAAGAAAGCATTACCAAACGAAAAGCTAAAAGCGAATGGCTACTAGCTGATTTACCCTCTCCGGCAGGGGCATGGGATACCCCCTGTCCCCTGCCGGAGTTTTGCAAATTTGACTGTTTTGAGGAGCGGAAACCATGCAAACGCAAAGCAACTGCATCCCCCTGACAGAGGAGGCGGCGCTGACCGCCCTGGACCGCTGCGTGGAGCAGGTGCGGCTGAACCTGCCCCGCTACGCCGGGCGGTGCCAGAACCACTCCAGCGTGAACGGCATCTACCCCGCCTGCGACAACGTCCAGTGGACCTGCGGCTTCTGGCCGGGAGAGATCTGGCTGGCCTGGGAGCGCAGCCGGGAGGACGGCTTCCAGGCGGCAGGGCTGTCCCTGGTGGACAGCTTTTATGACCGCATCGTGCAAAAAATCGAGGTGGATCACCACGACATGGGGTTCCTCTACAGCCCCTCCTGCGTGGCCGCCTGGCGGCTCACCGGGAGCCAAAAGGCGAGAGAGGCGGCCATTCTGGCGGCTGACCAGCTGCTGACCCGGTTCCAGCCCAAGGGAGCGTTTTTTCAGGCCTGGGGGCCCATGGGCGCGCCGGAAAACTACCGGTTCATCATCGACTGCCTGCTGAACCTGCCCCTGCTCTACTGGGCGAGCCGGGAAACGGGGGACCCCAAATACGCCGACCTGGCCGGGCGGCACGCCCGGACCTGTCTGGCCAACTCCTTCCGGCCTGACGGCTCCACTTACCACACCTTTTTCATGAACCCCGATGGCACCCCCTCCCATGGGGAGACTTGCCAGGGCTACCGGGACGACAGCTTTTGGGCCAGAGGCCAGGCGTGGGGGGTCTACGGCAGCGTTTTGAGCTACCGCTATACCAAAGACCCCGCCTATCTGGACGTGTTCCGCCGGTGTCTGGCCTTCTACCTGACCCGTCTGCCGGAGGATCTGGTGCCCTACTGGGATATGATCTTCACCGACGGCAGCGACGAGCCCAGAGACTCCTCCGCAGCGGCCATCGTGGCCTGTGGTCTGCTGGAGGCTGCCCATTGGCTTCCGCCGGAGGAGGCGGCTCGGTGTGAGCGGCTGGCCCGGCAGATGCTGGCGAGCCTGACGGCTCGATACGCCGTGCCCCAGCCGGTGCCCGGTGCAGGGCTGCTGCTCCATGGCACCTACAGCAAAAAGAGCCCCTACAACACCTGCACTCCGGAGGGCGTGGACGAGTGTACCGGCTGGGGTGACTATTTTTACATGGAGGCCTTGACCCGGCTGACCGGGAACTGGTATCCTTACTGGTAGCGGAGGAAAGAGACACCGATGAGACAGTTTCACTTTACGGTGGAGGACTTTTCCACCAAACAGGCCGCTCAGGCGGCGCTGCTGCGGCTGCTCCAGCCCTTGAAGCCCTTTTACAGCGAGGGCGGTGCCCGACTGGACCTGGGCGTCACCAGCACCCACTACGAAAACGACTCCATTGAGATGGAGTCCTTTGCCCGGCCCCTGTGGGGGCTGATCCCCTTCTGGCGGGGGGGGAGGCCGGGAACCGTTGCCGTCAAGCGGCACTTCCGGCACTTCGTGCCTCCCTGTTTTCGAGGAGCTGTACCCCCGTGGCATGGCCGCGGGCGTAGACCCGAATCACCCGGAGTACTGGCACACCTGCCGGGACTTCGACCAGAAGTTCTGCGAGATGGCGGCGGTTTCCTACGGGATGCTGCTGACGCCGGAGCGGCTGTGGGACCCCCTCTCGGAGGAGGCCAAGGCCAACCTGACCGAGTGGCTGTGGGAGATCAACCGCCACGAGTGCTGCGCCTGCAACTGGCAGTGGTTCGCCATCATGACCAACGTGGCCCTGAAAGTTCGTGGCAGACCCTACAGCCAGGAGAAGATCGACGCCGGGCTGGCCATGCTGGAGGACTACTACGACGACGGCGGCTGGTACCGGGACGGCAACGGCGGCGACAAGGACTACTATAACCCCTTCGTCATGGTGTCCTACGGCCTCCTCTACGCCATGTTCATGGAGGACGAGGAGCCGGAACGGTGCCAGACCTTCCGCCAGCGGGCCCGGGACTTCGCCAAAGATTACCTCTACTGGTTCGCGGACGATGGGGCCGCCATCGCCTATGGCCGCTCCATGACCTACCGGTTCGCCCAGGCGGCGTTTTTCTCCGTCTCGCTGCTGGCCGGGGAGGAGGTGCTGCCCCTGCCGGTCATCAAGGGCATTCTGGCCCGGCACCTGACCTGGTGGCTGAACCAGCCCATGTTCGACAACGCCGGTATCCTAACCATCGGCTACGCCTACCCCAACATCCAGATGTCCGAGAGCTACAACGCCCCCGGCTCCTCCTACTGGGCGCTGAAAACCTTCGCCTTTTTGGCCCTGCCCGACGACCACCCCTTCTGGGCGGCGGAGGCCGCCCCCATGCCCCCACTGAAAAAGCAGCATTACCTGGCCCACGCCGGGATGTTCCTCCAGCGGGGGAGGGACAACGTGGTGGCTCTGGTGCCGGGACGCTTGCAAGCCGACGGCCACAGCCATACGGTGGAGAAGTACAGCAAATTCGCCTACTCCAGCCGGTTTGGGTTCAGCATCTCCCGCACGCCGGTGACGCTGGGGGAGATGGCCCCGGACAGTATGCTCTGTTTCCAGGTGGGCGGTTACTTCTACGTAAAAGACCTGGTGGAACCGGGCTACCACATCGGGGAGGACGGGCTGGACTTCTGCTGGTCGCCCCTGGAGGGCATCCGGGTGCGCACCCGGCTGGTGCCCAACGAGGGGGGACACCTCCGCGTCCACACCATCGAGAGCCGCTACGACTGCACCGCCTACGACTGCGGCTTTGCCCTCTCCACCGACGACCGCATCCCCTTCTCCCGGAAGGCGGAGGGGCCAATGGCCGAGGTGGTCAGCAAGGATGACCGCTGCGCCGTCACCTCGCTGGAGGGAGGCGGCAGGGGAGAGGTGCTCATCCCCGACCCCAACACCAACCTGATCTTCCCCAAAACCTCCATCCCCATGACGGTTTACGCCATTCACAAGGGCGTTCAGACCATCCAGACCCAGGTGGATTACCTCTGAAAAAAACTGCTGTAAAGGAGAAATGCTATTATGGACATTCGTTATTCCGCCAACCAGCGCGACGTGAAGCGCTACACCACCCAGGAACTGCGGGACGAGTTCCTCATCCAGAACCTGTACCAGCCCGACCAGGTGGTGGCCGTCTACAGCCATGTGGATCGCATGGTCACCGTGGGCTGTATGCCGGTCAACGAGGTCGTCCCCATCGACAAGGGCATCGACGTGTGGGCCAACTTCGGCACCAGCTTCTTCCTGGAGCGCCGGGAGATCGGCATCTTCAACATCGGCGGCTCCGGCGCCATTCAGGTGGACGGAAAGACCTACCCCATGGGCCACAAGGACTGCCTGTACATCACCTGCGGGGCCAAAGAAGTGCTGTTCTCCAGCGACGACCCGGCCGCTCCCGCCAAGTATTACATGGTCTCTGCCCCGGCCCACTGCTCCTACGAGACCCGGCTCATCAAGCTGGAGGACGCCGCCAAGCGGCCTCTGGGTGCCATGGAGACCTCCAACAAGCGGGTCATCAACCAGTTCATCCACCCGGACGTGCTGAAAACCTGCCAGCTGTCCATGGGCATGACCGTTCTGGAGCCGGGCAGCGTGTGGAACACCATGCCCGCCCACACCCACGAGCGCCGGATGGAAATTTACACCTATTTCGACATTCCCGAAGGCAACGTGGTCTTCCACATGATGGGCGAGGGGCAGGAGACCCGCCACATCGTCATGCACAACGAAGAGGCTGTTATCTCCCCCTCCTGGTCCATCCACGCCGGAGCCGGCACCAGCAGCTACACCTTCATCTGGGCCATGGGCGGCGAGAACCAGGCCTTTGACGACATGGACAACATCGCCATTCCCGACCTGAGGTGAGCAGCATGAGCAATATTTTGAATACCTTCTCTCTGGAGGGTAAGGTGGCCCTGGTCACCGGCGGCACCTACGGCATCGGCTTCGCCATCGCCAAAGCTTTTGGCGAGGCGGGGGCAAAAGTGGTCTTTAACGGCCACAACGCCGCCCGTTTGAAAGACGCCGAGGAACGTTACCGGGAGGCCGGTGTGGACGCAAAGGGTTACCTCTGCGACGTCACCGACGAGGAACAGGTGCAGGCGATGGTGGCGCAGATTCGTGAGGAAGTGGGCGCTATCGACATTCTGGTGAACAACGCCGGGATGATCAAGCGCATCCCCATGTGCGAGATGTCCGCCGCCGAGTTCCGCCAGGTGGTGGACCTAGACCTGAACGCCCCCTTCATCGTCTCCAAGGCGGTGATTCCCGGCATGATCGAAAAGGGGCACGGCAAAATCATCAACATCTGCTCCATGATGAGCGAGCTGGGCCGGGAGACCGTCTCCGCCTACGCCGCCGCCAAGGGCGGGCTGAAAATGCTCACCAAGAACATCTGCTCCGAGTTCGGCGGGCAAAACATCCAGTGCAACGGTATTGGGCCTGGCTATATCGCCACCCCCCAGACCGCGCCCCTCCGGGAACTCCAGCCTGACGGCAGCCGCCACCCCTTCGACCAGTTCATCTGCGCCAAGACCCCGGCGGAGCGCTGGGGGACAGTGGACGACCTGACCGGCCCGGCGGTGTTCCTGGCCTCGGACGCCTCCAACTTCGTCAACGGGCAAATCCTGTACGTAGACGGCGGCATCCTGGCCTACATCGGCAAGCAGCCGTAAAAGTATGAACCAAAACGGCTGGCTGACCATCCCCGAATGGGCCGCTGTCCGGCAAATCGAGGTGCGCCGCCGGGAGCAGGACACCACCCCTCTGCCCCCCACCGGCGCACCGGTGAACTTCCATGTGCTGGTGCGGGGCGAGATCGCCCTGGGGCCGGGGGACTACCGGCTCCAGGTCACCGCCGACGACCACTATCAACTGTGGCTGGACGGCGCGTACACGGGGCAAGGCCCCGGCCCGGCCTACCCGGAGCGGTACCCCTATCAGACTTACCCCCTGACCGGGGGCGGCGCCGTGACGGTGGCCCTCCACCTGTACTACCAGGGCCGCATCAACCGGGCCTGGAGCAGCGGAGACGGGCGGTTCGGCTTCCAGACGGCGGTGCTGGACGGGGGCGGTCAGCTTTTGGGCCAGTCTGTGGACTGGCGGTATCAAATTTGCACCGCCTACTCCGGCGAGGCGGTGGGCTACGACACCCAGTTCTTGGAGGACTTCGACGCCCGCCGCTACCCGGAGGGCTGGGAGCAGCCCGGCTATGACGACGCGGCCTGGGAACCCATGGTCCCGGCCCTGTGGGCGGACTACACGCTGGTTCCCCAGGAGACCGCCCCCCTTTGGGAGGGGCGGCTGTCCCCGGCGGCGGTGCGCCCCGTCCCCGGCGGCCTGCTGTTGGACTTTGGCCGGGAGATCGCCGGGACGCTGCACCTCCGCGCCCGTGGCGGGGCGGGGCAAATCGTCACCCTCCGCTGCGGGGAGGAGCTGGAAAATGGCCGGGTGCGGTATGACATGCGCTGCGGCTGCCGCTACGAGGAGCGCTGGACGCTGGACGAGGGGGAAAGCGCCCTCCACCCCTATGACTACAAGGGCTTCCGCTACGCGGAGGTGCTATTTCCTGACAATGTGGAGGTCTGGGGCCTCCACGCCTGGGAACGGCACTACCCGATGGACGAGAGCTTGTCCACCCTCCGCTGCCCCACCGATGAGCTGGAGGACGTCTTTTCCATCTGCAAAAACGCCGTCCGCTGCTGCACCCAGGAGGGCTTTCTGGACTGCTGCACCCGTGAAAAGGGGCAGTACCTGGGGGACGCGGTGGTCACCGCCCGCGCCCACCTGTGGCTCACCGGCGACCCGGCCATGCTCCGCAAGTGCATCCGGGACTTTCTGGCCTCCGCCGGCACCTCCCCCACCCTGATGGGGGTGGCCCCCGGCTCGCTGATGCAGGAAATCGCCGACTACTCCCTGCTGTTTCCCCTGCTGGTGTGGACGGATTGGGAGTTCACCGGGGACAGGGTGTTTTTGGACGAGTGTCTGCCCACCATCTCCGCCATGCTGGACGCCTTCGCCGCCAAATGGCAGCGGCCGGACGGCCTGCTGGAGACGGTGGACGAGCTGTGGAACATGGTGGATTGGCCGGAAAACCTGCGGGACGGCTACGACTTCCCCCTGACCCGGCCCCGGGTGGCCCCGGGGGCGCACAGCGCCCTCAACGCCCTGTGGTATGGGGCTCTGGTCATGGAGGAACGGATGCAAAGCCTGCTGGGTCTGCCGGTGAAAAACCGCTCTGAGCGGGTGAAGGGGGCGTTTCGGCGCGCCTTCTACCGGTCTGCCCAGCGGCTCTTTGCCGACAGCGAGACCAGCGGCCACTGCTCCCTCCACGCGAGCCTCTACGCCGCCTGTACCGACCTGCTGCCGGAGGAGAGCTGGGACGCCTATGAGCGTCTGCTGCTGACCCCGGGGCGGGTCTGCGGCGCGATGCCCATGTACTTCGCCCTGCGGGGGCTGGGGCGCATGGGGAAATACGACAGTCTTTACCGGCTGCTGACCCGGACGGACGAATCCGGCTGGCGGAATATGCTCCGGGAAGGGGCCACCGCCTGCTTCGAGGCCTGGGGCAAAGAGCAGAAGTGGAACACCAGCCTCTGCCACCCCTGGTCCAGCGGAACCATCCCCCTGCTCATCGAGGAGCTGGCGGGGCTGCGCCCCGACCCGGCGGCGGAGGAGGGCTTCCGCTTCGTCCCCCACCTGCCGGAGGAGCTGGGCGGCTTCGACCTGCGCGTCCCCTTCCGGGGAGGCATACTGCGGGTGACCAAAGAGGCGGGACGCGCCCCCCGTTTGACAAGCACATCCTCTTTTTAACAAACACAGGGAAGGAGAACTTATGCTTTACCCGAAACTGAACGAGGCCCGGACGCTGCTCGGCCTGAACGACGTGTGGGCCTTCCGCACGGCGGGGCCGGAGGACTTCCCGGAGGAATGGATGACGGCCCCCATGCCGGAGGCCATGACGATGGCGGTCCCCGCCTCTTACAACGACCAGAAGGACGACGTAAACCTCCGCGCCCACTACGGCTGGGCGGTGTATCAGCGGACGTTCACCGCCCCCCGGAGCATTTTGGGGGAGCGCATCGTCCTCCGCTTCGGCGCGGTGACCCACGCCGCCGAGGTGTACCTGAACGGCCAGAAGCTGGGCAGCCACAAGGGCGGCTTTTTGCCCTTTGAGTTCGAGGTCACCGACGCGCTGGTACCCGGCCCCAACCTGCTGGCGGTGGCGGTGGACAACCGGGTGAACTACGGCACCCTGCCGGTGGGCAACGAGAGCACGGTGGCCTTCTTCGGCTCCGACAACCCCGGCATCCCCTCCATCGAGCTGGCCAAGACCCGCTGCAAACCCGCCAACAAGCCCAACTTCGACTTCTTCAACTACGCAGGCATCATCCGCCCGGTGTACCTCTACACCACGCCCAGGGACTTCATCCGGGACATCACCCTGGTTCCCTCCATCGAGGGGGAGGACGGCCTGGTGGACTACCAGGTGGAGACCGTGGGCGAAGGCAGCGTCCATGTGACCATCCTGGACGAGGGGCGGAAGGCCGTGGCGGAGGCGGACGGCCCGGCGGGCCACTGCCGCATCCCCAACGCTACCCTTTGGCAGCCCGGCAAGGCGTACCTCTACACCGCCCGCGTCACCTTCGGGGACGACGTATATGAGCAGCCCTTCGGCTTCCGCACGGTGTAGGTGCCGGGGACGCAATTCCTCCTCAACGGCAAGCCCTTCTACTTCAAGGGCTTCGGCAAGCACGAGGACAGCTTCTGCCACGGCCGGGGGACAGACAACTGCCTGAACGTCAAGGACCTCTCCCTCATGCGCTGGCTGGGGGCCAACTCCTTCCGCACCAGCCACTACCCCTACGCTGAGGAGATGTACGACCTGTGCGACCGGGAGGGCATTGTGGTCATCGACGAGACCCCCGCCGTGGGCGTCAACGCCAGCGGCGCGGAGGACCCCTACCAGGTCATGCGCATCCACCAGCACCACCGGGACGTGCTGCGGGACATGATTGACCGGGACAAAAACCACCCCTGCGTGGTCATGTGGTCCATCGCCAACGAGCCGGACACCGAGCACTTCCCCCAGTCGGCCTACGACTACTTCCACCCCCTCTACGAGCAGGCCCACGCCCAGGACCCCCAGAACCGGCCCGTCACCCTGGTCTGCTGCCAGAACAACTACGAGCGGGACATCATCACCCGCACCATGGACGTGGTGTGCCTGAACCGGTACTACGGCTGGTACAACCTCAGCGGCGATTTGGACGCCGCCTGTGACGCCCTGAACACCGAGCTGGACTTCTGGGCAACCCAGGACAAACCGGTGATGTTCACCGAGTACGGCGCGGACACCTACCCCGGCGTCCACAACACCAACGGGGAGATGTTCAGCGAGGAATACCAGGTGGATTACTACGCCCGGCTCAACGCGGAATTCGACAAGCGCCCCTTCTTCATCGGGGAGCAGATGTGGAACTTCGCGGACTTCGCCACCATCCAGGGCCCCATGCGGGTAGACGGAAACAAAAAGGGCCTGCTGACCAGAGACCGCAGGCCCAAGCTGGCGGCTCACTACTTCCGCCGCCGGTGGAGCGACATCCCGGACTTTGGATACAAAGGCTGAGTGCTGCCCCGGCAAAAAGCGGCGTCCCGTGGGAACTTCCCGCGGGACGCCGTGATTTTTGCGATTATTTCTTTTCCTCAGCGTACGTTAGAAACCCCTCCGCCACCGCCTAAAGGCGGCGGCCCTCCTCCCCTTTCAGGGGAGGCAAAAGGAGTGGTCAGTTGCAAAACGGCACTTCTTTGTGGAAAATTTGCACTATATTGGGCTAATAAGCTAAACAAACAGCAAGCACAATCCAAACTAACAGCTAAGAGCTAATAGCTAACAGCTCATTGCGCATTGCTAATTATTTTTGCGACAGCAGCTTGTCCAGCTCGTCCCGGAAGGTGGTGATGTCCCGGAACTGCCGGTACACCGAGGCGAAGCGGACATAGGAAACGTCGTCCACCTCTTTCAGCCGGTTCATGACCAGCTCCCCCACCTGCTCCGCGGAGACCTCCAGGGTCAGGGAGTTGCGCAGCTCCTGTTCGATCTCAATGCTGATCTGCTCCAGCACCTCGGTGGAGACAGGACGCTTGTAACAGGCCCGGATCATGCCCCGAAGCATCTTCTGCCGGTCGAAGGCCTGGCGGCTGCCGTCCCGCTTGATGACCATCAGCGGCATTTGCTCCACCGTCTCGTAGGTGGTGAACCGCTTGCCGCAGCTCAGGCACACCCGGCGGCGGCGGATGCTGTCGCCCTCGTCGGCGTGGCGGGAATCCACCACCTTGCTGTCGTTGTATCCGCAAAAAGGACACTTCATGGGGCGTCCACTCCTTTACCGTGCAGTGTGTTTTGTCACTTTAATTGTTAAAATTATAACACAGCCCACGCGGTTTGACAACCACCGATCCCGGGTGGAACACCCGGAAACGTGTACATTTTTCGTGATTTACGCCCTGGCGGCGGCCTCCGCCTCCAGCTTGTACTCCAGAGCCTTGCCCCGGTTGATGGCGCAGAGGATGCCCTTGATGGAGGCCATGGAGATGTTG
>JAJQAS010000050.1:0-5454 GCA_021203685.1 Clostridiales bacterium
CGTGCTTCCGGCACTAACTCTGCAATCCGGTTAAACAGCTGTGGCTGCTTCTGGACACAAGCACGGCCAAGGGTGAATACTGTGAATTTTTCGTTTTTGATTGGCTCGATACCATCTAGCGAAGCCGACAAATCTGCAAGATTGACGCCAGTTTCTATGTAAGCTGTCCTCCTAGTCAGTCCCTTCGCTACCTCATCTTCACTCTCACAACAAGTGAGGGTTATGGCATTCGACATTCTTCCAAGAATACGCTCCATCACGCCGTACATCTTGCACTTTGCGCCGCCGCCCATAAGGATGTGTGCGTAGCCGTGGGGAGTATAAACCACTGTGTTGTTTTTTCCTTTAAACGCAAGACGGCCAATACCACCTGCAACAGATGAGTGCAGGTGAATTACATCCGGCTTTACTTTTTCCTCGATTGCTCGAAGCTCGTTGATTACTTTTATATCATTTGCTATATTGGTGAGCCCCTTTGCACTGAAGTTCTTAACCTCAATCAAATGGACTTTTTTATCCAAGAAATCTCTGTAGTTCTCTGGTGTCTGCGGACGGATGGCATAAGCAAGATACACATCGAAGTCGTCGCACATGTCGTTGCAAAGCTGGCTGACATAAGTAAAAACACCGCCGCCGAACGCCTCACAGACCATCAGTATCTTCCTCATTCGTCTACTCCTCCAAACATTGATTCACAGCGGTCTAATGTAGCCGCGATAACTTGATCCATGTCGTAATATTTGTATTCTCCCAGTCGACCACCAAAGATGACATTGGATTCCTGGTCTGCAAGAGCCTTATACTGCTGATACAGCTTACTATTCTTCTCATCGTTGACAGGATAGTACGGCTCGTCTCCAGGCTTCCACTCAGAACTATATTCTCTACTTATCACTGTCTTCGACAGATCATTGCCGTCTGCATCCTTACCAAACTCAAACCACTTGTGTTCAATGATTCTCGTCCAAGGAGTCTCACGATCCGTGTAGTTCACAGCAGCATTGCCCTGGAAGTTCGGAATGTTGAGAAGTTCTGTCTCAAAGCGGACGGAACGGTACTCAAGATAACCGAGAGAATAATTAAAATATGCATCAATCGGACCGGTGTAAATCACAGTGTTTACTATTGCATCCAGTTCCGCCTTATGCTCCAAATAGTCGGTGTTCAGCTGGACTTCAATTCCGTTCAGAAGACTCTCAATCAGCTTCGTATAGCCGCCGACTGGAATGCCTTGATAGAGAGCATTGAAATAGTTGTTATCGAAGGTCAAACGAACTGGTAGCCGTTTAATGATAAAAGCGGGAAGGTCTTTGCAATCTCTCCCCCACTGCTTCTCGGTGTAGCCCTTGACCAGCTTTTCAAAGATGTCTCTACCTACTAAAGAAATAGCCTGCTCTTCAAGGTTCTGCGGCTCGTGTGTTATTTCTGCCCTTTGTTCATTTATCTTTGCTTCTGCTTCTTCCGGAGTGACAACGCCCCACATCTTATTGAACGTGTACATATTAAAAGGCATCGAATAAAGCTCGCCTTTATAGTTAGCCACTGGGGAATTCGTAAAACGGTTGAACTCAGCAAACTGTGTAATATAATTCCAGACCTTTTTGTTATTAGTGTGGAAGATATGAGCACCGTACTTGTGGACATTGATGCCCTCAATATTTTCTGTATAAATGTTGCCGCCGATATTCGGACGCTTATCAATCACGAGCACAGATTTTCCTTTTGATTTTGCTTCATGTGCGAAGATGGCTCCATACAATCCAGAACCAACTACCAAATAGTCGTACATTCTCTTTATTCCCTTCCTCATAATCTTCCTTTTATAACAGTGCATATTACAGCTGTTTCTTCTATATAAACTGTGATAATCACAGTCCTATCCTTCTCCGAGCAAAATATATACATACCAAAATTGTCCTCGCCCCCATATCGGTTACACGACAATAAGCCCGTAGTAGAATGACCTCCGCCATTCCGCTGCAGGCTTGTCTCAACCTCCTTCTTCTAATTTTTACGCTCGTCTGATTGGGTCAAAACAGAGCAACCAGAAGCCAACCGCTTCATCTACTCAGATTTTCGACTTGCTCAATCTCAGCATAAAAATTATATTCCCAGGAGACTAAGCCAAGCCCGAAATCCTTGTAAATAAAGGCTTCTTCGTGGTTGTCCCTATTATATCTCCATCACCTTCCGCGTGGAAATGGATCACATCGTACCTCCCGAAGGTTGCCTTGAGTGTGGCAAAGAAACTGCTCGTCATTGCCGCCAGACCCTTGCGCTTGAACGTCGGCACTGGTTTCAGCTTTACTCCCTTGTACTCCGTCAGCCCGCCGTTATCGCAGCCTGTCCGGTTGTAGCAGGTGACTTCACACCCCATATCAACCAGCCTTGGTGCAAGCTCCTCCACGACAACTTCAATGCCACCTCTGCTGCTGTCCATTGCCGGAACCGTCTTATGCCCAAGCATTGCCACCTTGAGGGAAGTTCCTTTTTCAGTTTTCATCTATCTATAACTCCTCTCAACATCTCAGACAGTCATCAGTTCCATGTTTCCAAAACCCCTGTGGGCATCATTACCGTAAAAATATGAGTTTTTTGATGTGCTAGAAATACCCATGTCACCATGAATTGTTGCTACCAAAAATCATCCATGTACCCGCATCCGTTTTACCGGATACAGAATTGCCTGTACCCACTTTCAGCGCAAATTATTATCTAATTTCCCCAGTCTTTCATATGATTTTTATATGTCTTACTTCAAAAAATCCACGCAGCAAATGCGGCCAACTGTCAATTTCGACCCGGAATTTCATCTGCGCCAGCAGTTCTCCGATCCGGGCGGCTGCAACTCATGCCAAGGTATGAAATCCAACGTTCCTACTCTGACGGCAGCCCGTTTCGGGGGCATTCCTGCGTTACGCTGCACCTTCCCGTTTTGCTACGACCTGGACGGTCTTGAACAAAATCTTGACATCCAGACCCAGGGACCAGTCCAATATGTACCTCGTATCCAACGCAACGACCTGCTCAAAGTCCTTGATTTTTGTTCTGCCGCTGACCTGCCACATCCCGGTAATACCCGGCTTGATCGCCAGCCGCTTCCGGTGATGCAGTTCGTACTTCTCCCACTCATCCTCGGTTGGGGGGCGGGTACCAACCAGACTCATATCCCCCTTCAGCACGTTCCAGAACTGGGGCAGTTCATCGATTGAAGTTTTCCTGATAAAATGCCCAACGCCTTTGATGATACGTGGATCGTTGTCGATTTTGAACATCATACCATCCTCGACCTGGTTCTCCGCCATAAGATCCTTCTTCCGTTCCTCTGCGTCCATATACATAGAGCGGAACTTATACAGCTTAAACCGTTTGCCATTCTGTCCGATCCGTGTCTGGGAAAAAAATATGGGGCCGGGTGAGTTTATGTAAATTGCCGGGGCAACAAAAATAAACGCGACTCCCGTTATTAAGAGACCCACAATGCTCCCCGCAATATCCATCATACGCTTTAGCACCTTTTGCCGCAGCGTCACCATTCTGACCGATTTTGTGAGCACTGTATAATTTCCGATTTTTTCAATCGTTTGGTTCATACCCTGGGGGACGACATCCGCCAGACGCAGATGGATCGTGATTCCCATCTCTGCACACCCGTCAAACAGCGCCTGAGAAACCTGCATATCATTGGGCACATGGATAAATACCTCGTCGACCCAGCGCTCTTTCAGGTATTTCAGTACGCTGTCTTCGTTTGCCACCACCGGGATACCTGCAATCTCCTGGCCGACCATATCCGCATCCAGAATAGCAATTCCATTGACCTGGAACTCGCCGAAATTGCATTGGCAAATGTTCGTCACGACCTCCTCTGCACTGTCCTGGTCCACAATGACAACAAGAGAATGGTTTCCTCTGTTTGCCTTGCCTCGCGCCTGGAGGCGCTTTTTCCAAAGGCACCGTCCCAGGTAAGTCAATATAAAATAAAAAACAGCAAAAAGCACATACACAAGGCGGGAGTAATTCCCACTCTCTTTCACCATGTACAGGTACACCAGCAGTACACCGACGATGTAGATGACATGAGCCATGCATTGCTTTACCTCGATGAGATATCCTCGCTTCAGGATTCCTTTGTAGCTTTCACAGAAAAACACTACGACGATATTCAGTGGGAACAACACGATCGCAATGTGCCTGTACAGGAGACTGCCCATCGGCGCCCCGACGGGCAGCGCTGCTGCCAACCAGAAAGCGGCCTCCATGCAGATAATATCAATCAGTGTGAAATCCCAATGTTTGTACCACCGGTAAATGTTGTTTTCGTACATGCCTATCCCTCTCTAGTGTCTCTTCCGGGTTCTAAGGGCTAAAGGTTAAGGCAGCGCCACACGCCGATGCAACAGCGGATCGTACCGAGCGTTTCCATCTGAAACATTCAGCGTTGACCCCAGTTCCTCCTGCGTAGTGTTGCCCTAAATGGTTACAGGCCTCTGCGCACTGGCAAACAAGCGATTCGCTTTTTCCTCCATCTCGCAGATGGCCTCCTGCCCCATTTTCCTCTGGATGGCGTCAATCGCAGCATCCAAATTCGGCCTCCGGCCGCTCATGTTGTGGCAGTCAGATCCAAGGGCTGCGATTTTGCCGTCCCGCAGGAGTTTGTACGCCCTGCGGCGGGGGAGCCAACTCCCCAGGAACGCCGAGGCGTTCACCTGAAACAGAATGCCGCTGGCGGCCAGCTTGTCCCAAATGTCTGTGGGCTGTAGGGCAAGATAGCGGTCAATGTGCGCCAAAAGCACGATGAGTCCCCTGTTCTGCGCTATGTCCACCGCCTCAGTCATCATCCGCTCTGTCCACCGTTGAAACGGCATTTCCAGCAAAAGGAGCTTACTCCGCTCCATGCACAGTTGAGGCAGACACTCTGTGTTGGAGATCCCCGCGTAGTAACTTACTTCCGCCCCAAGATAAACTTTTGGTGTATCTTCTAGCAAAAACGGCGCCAGCTGCTCCCAGGCTTTCTCCCGCCGTTCCAAAAAACGCTCTGGCGCTTCCTTTTGCGCATAAAAGTGAGGGGTCGCCACGATTTTTCTTGTGCCTCCGCGATACAACATACGGAGCATCTCGATGCTTTCCTCTGCAGAGGAGCTTCCGTCATCCATGGACGGTAAAATATGCGAATGAAAATCTATCATATGTCTCTCTTGGCAGTAGCGCTCAACGTGGGAATTGCATCCCGATGATGCAGCCGTTCCCGATAAGCTTCCCTTTTTCACACCCATCCAGCCCCTTCAAGGGTCTGCGCTCCGCAGAGCAGGAAAAAGACATATCCTGCAAAATTTCGCCAGGATGTGTACTTTTGAATTGGCGTCGTTCTTCCCTTTCAGGCCGATATGTCATGCTACAAGGTATTATACAGCATTTTACCATTTTTGCAATACGGCAAGCATCAAATTTATG
>JAJQAS010000050.1:5464-16978 GCA_021203685.1 Clostridiales bacterium
TCGAGGCTAATCAAAAGAGTGCAAAAATTTTACCCTATTTGCCCCCCCCCCCCGACGTTTTTGGGGGAATCATTTTCCTTCTTCGGCTGAATCAGCCATCCTGACGCGCCGCGCCGTGAGCGGCGTCTCGCTGTCTCTTCTCGCACGACGCGCCAGGTGTCGGCCGGTTCTTTTCCGTCTCTCCTGGCAAGCGTTCCTTCCGCTGCCATGGCCCTTTGCACCCGAAAGCGGTGTCCACGATTCTTCCTCATCGAACCGTATAATAACGCTTTTATTATACAAGGATTCTCATGTCATAGCAAGTCCATTTTGTCTTTTTGCGCTGTCAGTTTTTGTCTGGCCGATGCCATAATCCTTTCTCCTGCATTGAACTTACAATTTATTGCAATCTTTTTCTCGCAGCGGTTGTTTCCTACACCCCTATCTGGTACCGCTCCATCCACTGATTCACCTGGATAAGATAGCCGATCATCTGCGGCCCGGCCATCAGCTGGCCGAACCAGGGCCGCCCGTAGTCTCCCGCGCTGCGGAGCAGGCCCTCCCGCAACACGTCCTCGTCTACAACCCCGTGGATTGGGGCGTTTTCATCGTCCAGAATGGACAGCAGTTTTTCCCGTGCCAGCCGTTCAAAGAGGGGGTTATGGGTCTTGGGATAGGGCGACTTGGGCCTGTTTCGCACATCTTCCGGCAAAATACCCTTCGCCGCGTCCCGGAGAACCTGCTTGCGCACCCCTCCCCTGCTCTTCATTTCCCAGGGAATGTTCCAGACGTACTCCACTACATGGTGGTCGCAGAAGGGAACGCGAATTTCCAGCCCCGTGGCCATGCTCATCCGGTCCTTTCGGTCCAGCAGATTGGTCATGAACCAGTTCAGGTTCAGCCAGGCGATCTCCCGGCGGCGGGTCTCCTCCGGCCTCTCCCCTTCCAGCCTTGGTGTCTCCGCCAGACTGGCCCGGTGGCGGGCGCGGACGGCTTCTTCCAGCTCCAGCCGCTCCACCAGTGAACGGCGGAGAACGCCGGTGCGGGCGGACAGATCCATACACCAGGGGAAGGTGTCCGCCGCCAGCATATCCGGCCTGTGAAACCAGGGGTAGCCGCCGAAAATCTCATCGGAACACTCCCCGGACAGGGCGACCGTGTGTTTTTTCCGCATTTCCCGGCAAAAATACAGCAGAGAGGAGTCGCAGTCAGCCATGCCGGGGAAGTCCTTGGCGGCCATGGCATCCTCCAGCAGCTCCACCAGCGTCTCTTGGGTGCAAATCAAAACGCTGTGGCGGGTGCCGCAGTACTCCCGCATCCGCTCCACCCAGGGCCAGTCGGCGTCGGGCTG
The DNA here is from genome assembly GCA_021203685.1 of Clostridiales bacterium. Classification (GTDB taxonomy): domain Bacteria; phylum Bacillota; class Clostridia; order Oscillospirales; family Oscillospiraceae; genus Onthomonas. Next base: position 6,795 of record JAJQAS010000050.1, read on the forward strand.
GAAGGCGCTGGCGTGGAAGTATTTTTTGTTGTCCGTGTAATCGAAGGAGTAGGTCTCCAGGGCCGGAAGTCCCCTCTCTCGGCAGTCCGCCGCCGCCACGGCGGTCAAAAAGGACGAATCCAGCCCGCCGGAGAGCAAAGTACACAGGGGTACGTCGCTGACCAGCTGCCGCCGGACAGCAGAGGTCAGCAGCTCCCGCAGGTGTTCCACCGTGTCGTCGTAGTTTTCCGTATGTGCCCGGCTCTCCACATTCCAGTAGCGGGAAACCGTTATCCCCTCCCCTGTCACCACCATCTGATGGGCAGGGCGCAGCTCGGAGACCCCGGCGAACACGCCGCTGCCCGGCGTCCGGGCGGGACAGATGCCCAAAATCTCCCGCCAGGTGTCCTCGTCCGCTCTGGGTTTCAGACCATAGGCAAACAGAGCCTTTGGCTCGGAGCCAAAGAGGAAGGTATCCCCCTGAACGGCGTAGAAAAAGGGCTTCACCCCGAACCGGTCCCGGCAGCAGAACAGCTGCCCCTTCCGGTCATCCCAGAGAGCGAAGGCATAGATGCCCTCCAGATGGCCGCTGACCGCCGCACCGTATTCCAGATACCCCTCCAGCACCACCTCCGTGTCCGTGTTGGTGCGGAACACATGGCCCCGCCGCTCCAGCTCCAGCCGCAGGGCCGGGGTGTTGTACAGTTCCCCGTTGTAAACCAGGGTGCAGTGGCCGCCCGTCATGGGCTGCTGGCCGTGTTCCGGGTCGATGACCGCCAGCCGCCGGTGGGCCAGCGCGCAGGCGGGGGACAGAAACAGCCCCTCATCGTCCGGCCCCCGGTGGGCCAGGGAGTCTCCCATCCGCTCCGCCGCCTCCCGCCAGCAGGGGGCGGTGTTGTCCCGGTTCCAGTTGCAAAAGCCCGCAATACCACACATAACTGCTCCTCCTTATCGTTGCTCCGTTATTCTATGCGGGAGAGAGAGAAATCGTGCGCGGATTTTTCCGCCGCGTCTTGCCTTTTGCACCGGTTTGGGGTAAACTGCTAAAGGAATACAGTCGTCAGTGCCCGGTATGGCTCCCGGAGCCGACGGATGCCTGACGCACACCACATATATTAAGGATAAGAAGGAGAACATCATGCGTGACGGATTTATCAAGGTCGCCGCGGCGACGCCCTCTATCCGGGTGGCGGACTGCGCCCACAACGCCGCCCAGACCATTGCCCTGATGCGGGAGGCCGCCACTCAGGGGGTGCAGGTGCTGGCCTTCCCGGAGCTGGGGCTGACCGGCTACACCTGCGCCGACCTGTTTTTGCAGCCCACCTTATTAAAGGGGGCGGAAACCGCTCTGGCCCAGGTGGTGGAGGCCAGCCGGGGGCTGGAGATGTTCGTGGCGGTAAGTCTGCCGCTCCGCCGGAACAACAAGCTCTACAGCTGCGCCGCGGCCATCTGCAACGGGGAGATTCTGGGTGTCGTCCCCAAGACCCACATCCCCAACTACACGGAGTTTTACGAGGCCCGGTGGTTCACCTCCGGGCGGGATTACTCCGGCGTCGTCTCCCTTTGTGGCCAGGAAGTGCAGATGGGAACTGGGATGATTTTCCGCTGTGAAGAACTGCCGGAGCTGTGCATCGGCATTGAGCTGTGTGAAGATCTGTGGGTGCCGACCCCTCCCTCCAACGACCTGGCGGCGGCAGGGGCCACCATTATTTTGAACCTCTCCGCCTCGGATGAGATCGTCTGCAAGGACGCTTACCGCCGGAGCCTCGTCACTGGGCAGTCTGGGCGGCTGGTCTGCGGCTACGTCTACGCCGGAGCCGGCGAGGGCGAAAGCTCCACCGACCTGGTCTACGGCGGCCACGACCTTGTGGCGGAAAACGGCTCCCTGCTGGCGGAGCGTCGATTCGAAACGGGGCTGACCGTGTCGGAGATCGACGTACACAAGCTGGCCTTCGAGCGGCAGCGGATGTCCACCTACCCGGTGGATTCGGAGAACTGCACCGACGAGTTCCGCTTCTCCCTGCCCCTGCGGGAGACAGAATTGACCCGCTACGTGGCCCCTAACCCCTTTGTCCCCGCCGACTTGGGGGACCGGGCCGCCCGGTGCCAGGAGATTTTCACTCTGGTCTCCCTGGGCCTGCGCAAGCGGCTGGAGCACACCCACGCGAAAACGGCGGTCATCGGTCTCTCCGGCGGGCTGGACTCCACTCTGGCCCTGCTCATCACCGACAACGCCATGAAGCTGCTGGGCCGTCCCGCCACGGACATCATCTGCGTCACCATGCCCTGCTTCGGCACCACCGACCGCACAAGGGATAACGCCACCACCCTGGCCCACTGTCTGGGGACCACCTTCCGGCGGGTGGACATCGGGGAGGGCGTCATGCGGCATTTTGCCGACATCGGCCACGACCCGGCGGACCGCTCCGTCACCTACGAAAACTGTCAGGCGCGGGAGCGCACCCAGGTGCTGATGGACATCGCCAACAAGACCGGCGGCCTGGTCATCGGCACCGGCGACCTGTCGGAGATGGCCCTGGGCTGGTCCACCTACAATGGCGACCACATGAGCATGTACGCCGTCAACTGTTCCATCCCCAAGACGCTGGTGCGCCACCTGACCCGGTACGTCAGCGACATCAACCGGCAGGATAACCCCGCCCTCTCCGCCGTGCTGGACGACATTCTCGACACCCCGGTGTCCCCGGAGCTGCTGCCCCCGGAGGAAAACGGCCAGATCGCCCAAAAGACCGAGGATCTGGTCGGCCCCTACGAACTGCACGACTTCTACCTTTATTATGGTATCCGCTTCGGTTTCCCGCCGAAGAAGGTCTACCGGCTGGCCCGGTACGCTTTCCAGGGGGCTTATAGCGACGAGACCATTTTGAAGTGGGAAAAGAACTTCTACCATCGCTTCTTTATGCAACAGTTTAAGCGTTCCTGCATCCCCGACGGGCCGAAGGTGGGCAGCGTCACCCTCAGTCCCCGTGGAGACTGGCGGATGCCCAGTGACGCGGTGGCGGATTTGTGGAAGCAGGAATTGGACGATTTGCAGAAATAAGAGGAGTATCATGGTAGACTATAAGCAAAAGGAACACTACAACTTAAACGACTTCCGGGAGATCATCGCCATCCTGCGGCACCCCGGCGGCTGCCCCTGGGACAGGGAGCAGACCCACCACTCCATCCGCCGGAACCTGCTGGAGGAAGCCTATGAGCTGGCCGAGGGCATCGACCGGGAGGATTTGGATCTGATGCAGGAGGAACTGGGGGACGTGCTGATGCAGGTGCTGTTCCACACCAGCATCGAGGAGGACGCCGGGCACTTCAACATCGACGACGTGGCGGACCGGGCCTGCAAAAAGCTGATTTTCCGCCACCCCCATGTCTTTGCCGCCCGGCAGGTGGAGGACACCCAGGAGGTGCTGGTCAACTGGGAGGAACTGAAACGGGAGGAAAAGCACCAGACCAGCTACACCGACACCCTCAACGCCGTGGCCCGGACGCTGCCCGCCCTGTGGCGGGCCGAGAAACTCCAGAGCAAGGCTGCCAAAGCCCATTTTGACTGGCCGGACATCTCCGGCGCGGTGGACAAGCTGCGGGAGGAACACGCCGAGGTGGAAGAAGCGCTGAACGAGGGCGACCAGGCCCACGTTGCCGAAGAAATTGGCGACCTGCTGTTCGCGGCAGTGAACCTGGCTCGCTGGTCCGGGGTGGACCCGGAGGACGCCCTCAACGCCACCTGCGAGAAGTTCATCCGGCGGTTCGCCCGGATGGAGGCCGCAGCCGAGGGCGATTTGGCCGAGCTCTCCCTGGAGGAGCAGCTGACCCTCTACCGCCAGGCGAAGGAGGAACCCCATGAATAAAACAGAGCTTTGCGCCCGGTTGGCGCTCCAGACCGGCCAGACCAAAAAGGAGGCGGAGGAGACCGTCAATCAACTGCTGCTCATCGTCACCGACGCCCTAGCCGAGGGGGAGCGGGTGCAACTGGTGGGCTTCGGCTCCTTCGAGGTCAAACAGCGGGCCGCCCGGGTGGGCCGGGACATGAAAACCGGCGACCCCATCCAGGTGCCGCCTACCAGGGCGGTGCAGTTCAAACCCGCGAAAAACCTGAAAGATTTGGTGAAATAGCATGAGATTAGACAAATATTTGAAGGTGTCCCGCCTCATCAAGCGGCGCACCGTGGCCAACGAAGCCTGCGACGCGGGCCGGGTCAGCGTCAACGGGCGGCCGGTCAAAGCCTCTTACGACGTGAAACCCGGCGACCTGCTGGAGATCCAGTTCGGCCAGCGCACCGTCAAGGTGGAGGTGCTGGCGGTGGCCGAGGCCGTCCGCAAGGACGATGCCTCCGCCCTGTACAGAGAAGTTTTGTGACCAAAACGAAATCAAACCGTCGGTTGGGGCTTTGTCCCACCGGCGGTTTTCTCTGTCAGGCGGAAACGCCCGCATCTGTCCACATCCCGCCCGGCCTTCCGCCCACAACTTCCTCTCTTTTTGTCACTAAGTCGGCAAATGAAAGGATTTTTTGTTTTAACCTTCTCATAAGTTTGTCATTTTTTCGTTTCCCCCGGCGAATCGTCAATTTTGAAAGTCGAAAAGTTTTATGTTTCAGTTTTGTCACCAATTCCGGTTCACGCCAAAGGCTAGGAAAGGCAGCCATTTCTCTGGTGATTTTGTATAAAAACCACGAAACAAAACTGTGAAAAATGCTAAAAACGGGTTTTGTCACAAAAGGATATGGACAAAAATAGAGGATTCAGGGCTTGTTTTTTCTGTCACCAACCGGTAAAATAGCAATCAGAAAAGAGAGGAGGTTCAAAAATGTCTGGAAGTAAAACCACCGGCTCCGGCCCCCGGCGGCTGACCTCCCGGCAGGTCTCCATCATTCAGATGCTGACAAAGACCGGCGCCAAGCCGGTGACCATCAACGCCATTGCGGAAAAGCTGGGCGTCTCCTCCCGAACCGTCCTGCGGGAAATGCCCGCCATCGAAGCCTGGTTTGAGGAAAACGACTTCACCTTCGTCCGCAAACCCGGCGTGGGCCTGATGATCCAAGAGGAGCCGGAGACCATTCAGCTGCTCCAGGAGCTGCTGCACACCGAGCAGGTCAAGACCACCTACAGCCGGCGGGAACGCCGACGGCAGCTGCTGGGCGAGCTGCTGTGCGCCAAGGAACCGGTCAAGTCCTATGTGTTCCTCTCCCGGTTCCACATCTCCGAGGGCACCCTCTCCAACGACCTGGACGCCCTGAACGACTGGCTCTCCGACTACGGCATCAAGGTCATTCGCCGCCCCGGCGTAGGCATCTTGCTGGAGGGCAGCGAGAGCGCCTACCGGCAGGCCATCGCCAACGCCGCCTTTGAGTTCATGGACGAGGGCGAGATCCTCCAGCTCCTGCGGGGGCAGAAGGAGGAGCCTTCCCCCAGCAGCTCCACGCTGCTCCAGGACCGGCTGTTCAGCTTCATCGACCCCCAGATCGTCACCTTTGTGGAACGGGTGCTGGCCGAGTCGGAAAAGCAGCTGGACATCAAGTTCACCGACAGCGGTTATATGGCTCTGGTGGTGCATCTGTCCCTGGCCATCCGGCGGCTCAAGTCCGGCGAGACCATTGAGATGGCCGCCGATGAGCTGGCGGATCTGGCCACCCTGCCCGAGCACGAGGCGGCGGTGCAGATTGCTGAAAAAATCAGCGTCCAGTTCAAGATGGATATCCCGGAGGAAGAGGTCGGGTTCATCACCATGCACCTGTCCAGCGCCCGTATCTGGCCCCAGTCCCGGAAGACCCGGAGCCAGGTCCAGTCCATCAACACCCGTCAGGTGGTCATGTCCCTGGTGGATTCGGTGGAAGCGGAGATCGGTCTCCCCTTCCACACCTGCACCCGGATGATCGAGGAGCTGATGAGCCACATGGACTCCATGATCAGCCGCCTCTCCCTGAACCTCCACCTGGACAACGCCCAGGTCGAGGACATTCAGCAGAACTACCCGGACATCTACGCCGCCGTGGAGCGGGCCTGCGGTATCTTCAAGGACCTGCTTCAAATCAACGATATCTCCCCCTCGGAGATCACCTTCGTGGCCATGCACTTCGTCGCTGCGGCGGAGACCCTCCGGGTGGAACAGAAGCGGGTGGCGGTGGCGGTGGTCTGCCCCAGCGGTATGGGGGCCTCCCGGATGCTGGCAGCCAACCTGATGCGCTCCTTCCACAACCTCGAAATTCGCCAAATCGTTTCCGCCTTCAGCCTGGAGCCGCAGGCCCTGCGGGAGGCGGGCATCGACCTGGTGATCTCCACCGTGCCCCTCCAACTGGACTTCCCCAACATTTGCGTCAGCCCCATCCCCCAGGCCCAGGATATGCTGGTCATCACCAACGCGGTGGAGGGCATCAACGCGGACCGCAAGGCCAACGCGGAGGCCCAGAAGGTCCTGCCCCAGAGTGCGGACGCCGTCACCCTGGCGGACATCCGCTCCCTGACCCGAACGGGGGAGGAAATTTCCCAGGTGCTGGACCACTTCACCCTGCGGGAGGTGCCCGGCCTCCAGCGGGCGGAGGAGCTGCTGGGCGAAGCGGCGAAGCTGTTCGCCAACACGGTGCTGGAGCGCCAGCGCATCGGCAGCGACCTGGCCCGGCGGGAACAGGTGAAAAGCACCTACCTGCCCCACATGAGCATTTACCTGCTGCACTGCCGCACCGCGGCGGTCAGCCACTGTCGGTTCGGCTACCTCAGGCTGGACCACACCATCCTCACCCACTCCGGGACGGTGATGGGCGCTGTGCTTCTGCTGGCCCCCAAAACCGACTGGACGGAGGGCGTTGAGGTCATCAGCAGACTGAGTATGCTGCTGGTGGAGGACAAACGATTTCTACAGGCCCTGCAAGCCGGGGACCAGGACCGGGGGAAGGCCCTGGCGGAACAGGCGCTTGTGAAATATTACGCAACCGAACTAAAAAGAATAGGAGATGGAAAACTATGAAAAATGCTGTCCAAAAGATGGGCAAAGTGCTGTCCGGCATGGTCATGCCGAACATCGGCGCCCTCATCGCATTCGGCTTCCTGGCCGCTCTGTTTATCGAGTCCGGCTGGATCCCCAACGAGCAGTTGGCCGAACTGAACGGCCCCATGCTCACCTACCTCATCCCCATCCTCATCGCCGGTCAGGGCGGCTACATGTTTGGCAAGGACCGCGGCCGCGTGGTCGGCTCCATCGCCATCATGGGCGCCATCGTCAGCAGTGATTACACCATGTTGATGGCCGCCATGGTCCTCGGCCCCCTGGGTGGCTGGTGCATCAAGAAGTTCGACGACGCTATGGACGGCCATATGCCCGCCGGCTTTGAAATGCTTATCAACAACTTCTCCTGCGGCATCATCGGTATGTTGCTGGCCATCTTCGGCTACTATGCCATCGGCCCCGTTATGAGCGCCATCCTCGCTGTGCTGACCGCCGGCGTCAACATCCTCATCAACGCCAACCTGCTGCCGCTGATTGCTATCTTCATTGAGCCTGCCAAGGTGCTGTTCCTGAACAACGCCATCAACCAGGGCGTGTTCACCCCCTTGGCCTCCGTGCAGGCCGCTGAAGCGGGCAAGTCCATCATCTACATGCTGGAACCCAACCCCGGCCCCGGCCTGGGCGTGCTGCTGGCCTACATGTTCTTCTGCAAGGATAAGGCCACCAAGGATTCCGCTCCCGGCGCTATCATCATTCACTTCCTCGGCGGTATCCACGAGATCTACTTCCCCTATGTCCTGATGAACCCCGCCGTCATTGTCGCCCCCATCGTCGGCAACATCGTCGCTATCTTCTGGTTCAACCTGACCGGCTGCGGCCTGGTTGGTCCTGCCTCCCCCGGCTCCATCATCGCCTTCCTGATGATGACCCCCGCCAACAAGATGCTTTTCACCATCCTCGGCGTTGCCATCGCCACCGGCGTGTCCTTCGCTATCGCCTCGCCCATTGTGAAGATGTCCGGCGGTAAGAGCCTGGAGGCCGCCCAGAGCGAAATGGCCTCCATGAAGGCGGAGTCCAAGGGTCAGGCCGTCGCTTCCGACGCCCCCACCAAGGAGGCCGGACAGGTCAAGAAGGTCGTCTTTGCCTGCGACGCCGGCATGGGTTCCTCCGCCATGGGCGCTACCAAGTTCCGCAACCGCGTCAAGGCTTCCCGTCCTGACCTGACCGTCATCAACACCTCTGTGGACAACATCCCCAGCGACTGCGACATCGCCGTGGTGCAGACCACCCTGGTGGAGCGCGCCCGGAAGTCCGCGCCTCAGGCGCAGATCGTCACCATCGGCAACTTCCTGGCCGACCCCAACCTGGACGCCCTGTATGTCCAGCTGACCACCGGCGACGTGCCTGTGGAAAAGGTAGTTGCCGCCTCCGCCGCCGCTGACGACGGTATCCCCACCCCCACCGTCAAAAAGACCGTCATGGTCGCCGACGGCATCAAGCTGAACCAGGCTCCTGTCACCAAGGAAGAGGCCATTCAGGCCGCCGGTGAACTGCTGGCCAAGTTGGGCTATGTGGACGCCTCTTACGCCGACGCCATGCAGGAGCGCGAGAAGCTGGTCACCACCTACATGGGCATGGGCATTGCCATTCCCCACGGCACCACCCAGGCCAAGGGCACCGTCAAAAAGACCGGTATCGTCCTGCTCCAGTACCCGGAGGGCGTCTCCTTCGGCGACGAGAAGGCTCAGCTGGTGTTCGGCATCGCCGGAATTGGCGACGAGCATCTGGACCTGCTTGCCAAGATTTGCGAGACCCTGGACCCGGATAACGGTGATACCCTGGACAAGATGAAGACCACCAACGATGTGGACTGGATCCTCAAGCAGTTGACCTAACCAAACGTATCCCTTGGGCGGCGGGCCTGCGCCCGCTGCCCTTCCCCCGTATCTGCTCCACACAACGGGAACCGCCGCGCGTTTCTACCCTGCCAGGTTTGCGCGGTGTCACACTTAAAATTCTGCGAAAGAGGTAATGTGATATGAAAACCGCAATCCAGTTTGGCGGCGGCAACATTGGCCGCGGGTTCATCGGTATGCTGCTCTCTCAGGCGGGGTATCGCGTCGTCTTTGCGGACGTGGCCGTGCCCATCATCGAGCGCCTGAACCAGGACGGCTGCTATACCGTCCACATCATGGACACCGAGGTCGAGGACGTGAAGATCACCAACGTCTGTGGCATCATGTCCAACGGCCCGGAGGTCATCGACGCCATTGCCGACCCCGACACCACCATCCTGACCACCGCCGTGGGCCTGCGGGTGCTGGGCTTTATCGCCCCCACCATCGCCCAGGGCATCCAGAAGCGCATCGCCAACGGCGTCAAGGAGCCGCTGAATCTGATTGCCTGCGAGAACGCCATCCGCGCCACCTCCCAGCTGAAAGAGCACGTCTACAAGGTCCTCTCCGACGAGGAAAAGGCGTACTGCGAGGAGTATGTGGGCTTCGCCGACTGCTCCGTGGACCGCATCGTGCCCCCCGTCCGCAGCGAGAACCCCATCGACGTGGTGGTGGAAAAATACTGCGAGTGGAACGTGGAAAAAGCTTCCCTCAAGGGCGAAATTCCAGAGATCGCCGGGATGAACCTGGCCTCCAACCTGATGGCCTATATCCAGCGCAAGCTGTTCACCCTGAACACCGGCCACTGCATCACCGCCTATACCGGCGTTCTGGCAGGCCACAAGACCATCGACCAGGCCATTGCCGACCCCAAGATCTATGAGCTGGTCCACGCCGCCATGCAGCAGTCCGGCGACGGCCTGATTCAGGAGTTCGGCTTCGATAAGGACGCCCACTATAAGTACATCGAGAAGATCATTGGCCGCTTCAAGAACCCCTACCTCCAGGACGACGTGACCCGCGTGGGCCGGGAGCCGCTGCGCAAGCTGGCCGCCACCGACCGGCTGGTCAGCCCGCTCCAGACCGCTATGAAATACGGCCTGCCCGTGGACAAACTTATCATCGGCATCGGCGCGGCCCTGCGCTACAACAACCCCGAAGACCCCCAGAGCGTGGAGCTTCAGGGCAAGATCGCCGAGAAGGGCGTCGCCGCCGCCTTCTCCGAGGTCTCCGGCGTCACTGACCAGGCCATTCTGGACCAGGTCGCCGCCGCTTACGACCAGGTCGTCACCATGTTCTAAGGGAACCTCTGATTAAATAACTCTCGGCGTCTGGACGGCTTATTTTGTGCAACT
>JAJQAS010000201.1 GCA_021203685.1 Clostridiales bacterium
CATACCCCTTGTCCCCGCCGCATATCCTCCCATGAGGTGATGCTGTGGTTTCCGTGTGTCTGATCGCGCTGAGTCTGGCGGTGGACGCCGCCGCCGCCGCTGTCTGCTGCGGCCTGTCCTCTCCCGGCTTCCGCCGCCGGGACGGGGTGCGGCTGGGCCTGTGGTTCGGGGGGTTCCAGTTTGGGATGACCCTGTTGGGCAGCATGGCCGGGGACGAGCTGAACGAACACTGTCGGCTCATCGGCGGTATGGTGGCCTTTGGTTTGCTGACGTACTTAGGAGGGCGAATGTTGCTGGACGCCCTGGCCCCGGTGGATGGGGAAAGGCCGGTCTACGCCCTGACCACCCCCGCCGTGGCGGCGCTGGCCCTGGCCACCAGCCTGGACGCCCTGGCGGTGGGGGTGTCGGTGGCCTTTTTGGAGGTGGGACTGTGGAGCGCGGCCGCCGTCATCGGCGCGGTGGCCTTCGCCCTGTCGCTGCTGGGCAGCCTGCTGGGGCGGAGGATCGGTCAGGGCATCCAGCGGTGGGCCAGCGCGGGAGGCGGTCTGGCCCTGGCCGCCATCGGCGCGAAGATTTTGTGGGGGGTGCTGGCCGGGCAGTAGGGGGCTTTTGCCGGAAAAACGCGCAGGGCTGCGCCAAACGACGCAGCCCCGGGTTCAAATAAACGGCGGACCCACTGGAAAACAGGAAGGTAAATCTCATTTTAGAAGGGATCATGAAAACTTGCAGCCTGGACAGCCACAAACAAGGAAAGGAAGGCTGTGGGTCCGCCGTATTTGACAGGAGGGAGTCCGGCGCAGGGCCGGAGGGGGTTGACAACACACAGGTCATTTTCAAACAAAAGTCCATTGACCTTTGCCCAAAAAGTCAGTACAATAAGATTGTCATATTTATATCAGCCACCATCAATACAAATATCAGACAAATGAGGTGAGCACCATCAAAGTGACAGAACATTTCCCCCGGGAGACCGGGCGCTCCTACGCCTACCGCATCATACGCGAAAACATCATCTCCACAGAGCTGGCTCCGGGCAGTCTGGTCAGCGAGAAAGAGCTGGCGCAGCAGCTGAACCTGTCCCGCACCCCCGTCCGGGAGGCGCTGATCGACCTGGCCCAGGTGGGCATCGTCCAGGTGCTCCCCCAGCGGGGCAGCCGCATTTCCTTCATCAACTGGAAGATGGTAGAGGAATCCCAGTTCACCCGCAGCGCGCTGGAGCGCGCCGTCTGTCAGCGCCTGTGCGCCATGGAGGCGCAGCCGGACCTGACCCCTCTGGAGGAAAATCTGCGCGCCCAGCAGACCGCTGTGAAACAGGGGGACAGCGAGGCGTTTTTCCAACTGGACAACCAGTTCCACCGGCTGTTCTTCCAGCTGGCGGGGGTGGTCCACACCTACCGGCTGTTCAACAACTTCATGATCCATTTTGACCGGCTGCGCAACCTCTCTCTGTCCGTCCAGGACAACGACCGACTCATCGCCGACCACCGGGAGATGGTGGACTGCCTGCGGCGGCGGGACGTGCCGGGTATCGAGCAGGCGGTGGACCGCCACCTGCAACGGTACAAAATCGACGAAAAGGCCGTCCGCCAAATCTGTCCCACCTATTTCCAGGAAGGGGACGAAGGCGATTAGCCGTTCGCTGGCAGCTGCCAGCTGCCAGCTTTTGCAGTTGTTCCTTTACATCAGCTTTTTCAAAAATTCTAACCTACATCCCGCCCTGGACCGGTCCCGGTCCGGGGCTTTTTTGCGGGGTCACATGCCGATGAGGTCAAACTGCCGGAAGGAAACAGTCAGGGTCACGTCCCGTCTGGGATTGGGGTATTTCACCAGAACAGCCCGGTTGGTCTGGCTGTAGTACCAGCCAGAGGAGGCGCCCTCGAACTTGCGGCGGTTCAAAAAGTGCTCCAGCGACGCATCCCCCAGGCTGACCTGGAAGGGGCTTCTGTCCTTGCGGACCATCTCCACCAATACGGTCTCCACATGGTCGGGGTAGCTGCCTTCGCCGGTGAAGGCCACTTTTACCACGTCCCCGCCGGACATCTCAATGGTGGTCCTGCGATACACGCCCCGGGTGTAGTCGTTGCTGTCGCCGTCGTCGTCATAGAGGACGTAGCGGCTGGCGGCTCTGCCAGGGACCAGGGTCAGGTGCAGGGCGATGGTGTGGTCCCGGCCCATGCACATCAGCTGGTTGTCGGCCATGGGCACGATGGCCCCCTCCCGCAGGAACAGGGGGATAGAGGCCAGCGTGACGGGCACCTCCACTGTCTGACCGCCTTCGCAGCAGGCAAAGTTGTCCCCCCAGTGGTACCACCGGCACCCGGCGGGGAGGTAGACTTTTCTGGTTTTTGCGCCCTTTTCCAGGACGTTTGCCACCAGAATGTCCCGGCCAAAGGTGTATTCGAAGCTCTCGTCCCAGACCATGGGGTCGTCCTGGAACTCATAGACCAGGGCACGCATGATAGGCGCGCCGGTCCGGGTGGCCTCGTACTCGGCGGAGTAGAGGTAAGGCGTCATGCGGTAACGCAGCAACATGGCGTTTCGAATCAGATCCGCGCTGTTCCGGTACATCCACGGCTCGGTGACAGTGTTGTCGCTGCTGGCAGAGTGGATGGAGAACCGGGGCTGAAAAATGCCCTGCTGCACCCAGCGGACGAACAGCTCTTCCTCCGGGGCGGGACCGGCGAAACCGCCGATGTCCGCGCCCTCGTTGGGCTGGCCGGAAAGGCCCATGCCGGTAATAATGGGGATGCCGTACCGGAGGGAGTCCCAACTGGTGACGTTGTCGCCGCACCAGGTCTGGGCGTACTTCTGTATCCCCGCGCTGCCGGAGCGGCAGACGGTGTAGGGCCGCTTATCCGGGTCGTGCTCCCGGACAGCCTCGTTGCTCAGGCGGCACATCAGGGTGCTCATGATGGGCTTGAGCTGGGCGACGGCGCCCCCCTTGCCGTCGAAGCAGACTACGGCGTCTTTGTCCAGCAGGCTGTCGTATTCGCAGTTGTCGTTCCAGATGGAGTTGGTACCCATACCGATGAGGCTGTCGGTCAGGTACTGCTTCCAGGCGGAGCGGGCCTCCGGGCGGGTGAAGTCCCAAAACGCGCCCGCGCCGCCCCACCACGGGCCAACGGCGTAAGTGGAGGGGTCTTCGCTGTCCCGCACGAACACGCCCCGGGCGTTGAACTGGTCGAACCAGGGGTGAGACAGCAGGACGCCGGGCTTGACGTTGGGCACATTCTCCGCGCCCCGCTTCCGCATCTCGTGGAAGTACGCTTTGGGGTTCTTGAACCGCCGGGTGTTCCACCAGAACACACAGCGTTTGTTTTCATAGCTGGTGTACCCGGAGGACAGGTGGAACCCGTCCAGGGGGAAGCCCTCTTCCCGGACGGTGTCCACAAAGTCCAGTACCGCGTCGTCGCTGTCCTGCTCCAGCTCGGGGTAGTACATGGAGGAGCCCTGGTAGCCCAAAGCCCGTTTGGGCAGCAGCACCGGGCGGCCGGTGAGCAGGGTGTAGTTGTCCAAAATCCTGGCGACGGTTCCGCCGCCCAGCAAAAACAGGTCGATGTCGCCGCCGTCGGCCTGCCAGTAGGTGTACCGGGGCCAGTAGTTGCTCTTTTCCCGGCCCAGGTTGAACACCGACTCATAGAAGTTGTGGTAAAACAGGCCCACGGCCTTCCGGGTGTCCCGGCTGAGCTGGATGTAAAAGGGGATGTGCTTATAGAGGGTATCTGCGGCAGTGGGGTCGTAGCCCATGGCGTCGGTGGCCCGTATCCGCAGGAAGGTTTTGTTTTTGTTCAGCTGGCCGGACTGCTCCCCAAAGCCGTAGAAGCAGTCGTCCTCGTTCATGCGGCTGTAGTGGGTGACCCGGCGGTTGCTGTCCCGGAGGAAGGGCGCGCCGGGCAGGGAGCTGTAGAGCTGCGTCCCGGCGCAGTCGTAGAGCTTGAAGCACAGGGGGTCTTTCTCCACCACCAGCGTCACGGCGGGGGAGGCCAGGGTCAGAGCGGTCTCGCCGTCGGTGACGGCGGGGGGCACGGGAGTCACGTGCCGCCGCTCGGGGAAGAGAAAGTCCAGCCGGTCCTCCCAGGCTGTGGTGGAGAGCACGTAGGATCCCTCGGCAAATGCCCCGTCGAAGGAGACCCGGAGGCGGACGATCTCATCGGTGACGAAGCAAACCTTCACGTCCGCCCGGTCGGTGTGGACCAGGTACATCCCGCCCTGCGGCTCGTACCCGGCGTAGGTGGTGCAAGGTTTCATAAGCCGTTTTCTCCTCTGAACAGGCGGCGGATCGTGACATATCTTGTATACAAGCTTCCTGCTTTATTTTATTACACATCGTCCTAAAAATCCATTGACAAGCTGACCGGAATAATTGTACGGTTTTTGGTGATTTCGACGATGGAGGAACGGTTCTGAGAAACAACGAAAAAAGCCCCCGGCCTTTTCCAGACCGGGGGCGAAGGGAGTTACGGGGTCATTGGGTCATCCCGAATTACTTCCGGGGGTTGCGGATGGCGGCCTGGGCGGCAGCCAGCCGGGCGATGGGCACCCGGAAGGGGCTGCAGGACACGTAGGTCAGGCCGATGTTGTGGCAGAACTCGATGGAGACGGGGTCGCCGCCGTGCTCGCCGCAGATGCCCATGTGCATATCGGGCCGGGTCTCGAAGCCCAGGTCCACCGCCAGCTTCATCAGGCGGCCCACGCCGCGGCGGTCCAGCCGCTGGAACGGGTCGTGCTCGATGAGCTTCTTGTCCATGTAGGTGTTCAGGAACTTGCCCGCGTCATCACGGGAGAAGCCCCAGGTCATCTGGGTCAGGTCGTTGGTGCCGAAGCAGAAGAACTGCGCTTCCTTGGCGATGGCGTCGGCCCGGACGCAGGCGCGGGGGATCTCGATCATGGTGCCGATCTCGTAGGGCAGGTCGATGCCGGCCTTGGCGATGAGGCCGTCGGCCACGTTGGTGATGATGGCCTTGACGTATTTCAGCTCGTGGTCGGAAGCCACCAGGGGGACCATGATCTCAGGCACGACCTTCTCGCCGGTCTCGTTGTAGACGTTGATGGCGGCCTCGAAGATGGCCTGCACCTGCATTTCCGCGATTTCCGGCCACTGGATGGGCAGACGGCAGCCGCGCATACCCATCATGGGGTTGACCTCCTGGAGGCTGATGACGATGGCCTTCAGGCGCTCGAAGCTCATGCCCATGGTCTTGGCCAGGCTCTCGATGTCCTCGTCCTCGGTGGGCAGGAACTCATGCAGAGGCGGGTCCAGCAGACGGATGGTGACGGGCAGACCCTTCATGGCCTTGAAGATGCCCTCGAAGTCACCCCGCTGCATGGGCAGGATCTTGTTCAGGGCGATGCGGTGCTCCTTCTCGGAGGGGGCCACGATCATCTCCCGCACGGCGGGGATGCGGTCTTCCGCGAAGAACATATGCTCGGTACGGACCAGGCCCACGCCCTCGGCACCGAAGTCACGGGCCACACCGGCGTCGTGGGGGTTGTCGGCGTTGGTGCGCACCTGGAGCTGACGGTACTTGTCGGCCCAGGCCATGATGGTGGCGAAGTCACCGGCGATCTGGGCCTCTTCGGTCTCCAGCTTGCCCATGTAGACGTTGCCGGTGGAGCCGTCCAGGGAGATGTAGTCGCCCTCGTGGATGGTGCTGCCGCCCAGAACGGCCACCTTGCTGTCCTCGTCCACGATGAGGCTGGCGACGCCGGCCACGCAGCAGCGGCCCATGCCACGGGCCACCACGGCGGCGTGGGAGGCGCGGCCGCCGCGGGCGGTCAGGATGCCTTCGGCCACCTGCATACCCACGATGTCCTCGGTGGAGGTCTCCTGGCGGACCAGGATGACGGGCTGCTCAGAGGCGTGGGCCTCGCAGTCCTCGGCGGTGAAGTACACCGCGCCGCAGCCTGCGCCGGGGGAGGCGGGGACGCCGTTGGCGATGGGCGTGGCGCTGGCCAGGGCCCGGGCGGTGAAGGTATTGTGCAGCACGGCGTCCAGGCTGTTGGGCTCCAGCATCAGCAGAGCCTCCTGCTCGGAGATGAGACCCTCGTTGACCAGGTCCACAGCGATCTTCAGCGCCGCGCCGGGAGTGCGCTTGCCGTTCCGGGTCTGGAGCATATAGAGCTGGCCCCGCTCGATGGTGAACTCCATGTCCTGCATATCCCGGTAGTGGTTCTCCAGCCGGGTGGCGATGTCCACAAACTCGTCATAGACGGCGGGGTTGACCTTCTTCAGCTCGGAGATGTCGGAGGTGCGGCGGATGCCGGCCACCACGTCCTCGCCCTGGGCGTTCATCAGGAAGTCGCCGTACAGCTCCTTCTCGCCGGTGGTGGGGTTGCGGGTGAAGGCCACGCCGGTGCCGGAGTTATCGCCCCAGTTGCCGAAGACCATGGTCTGGACGTTGACAGCGGTGCCCCAATCGGCGGGGATATCGTTCATGGCGCGGTAGACCTGGGCGCGGGGGTTGTCCCAGCTGCGGAACACGGCCTTGACGGACTCCATCAGCTGAACCTTGGGGTCCTGGGGGAAGTCCTCGCCCATCTTTTCCTTGTAGTAGGCCTTGAAGCTGTCCACCAGCGTCTTCATGTCCTCGGTCAGCAGTTCGCTGTCCAGCTGGACGCCCCGGCTCTCCTTGACCAGGTCGATGATGACCTCAAAGTTCTTCTTGGGCAGCTCCATGACCACGTCGGAGAACATCTGGATGAACCGGCGGTAGGAGTCGTAGACAAAGCGGGGGTTGCCGGTCAGCTTGACCAGGCCCTCGGCCACGGTGTCGTTGATGCCCAGGTTGAGAATGGTGTCCATCATGCCGGGCATGGAGGCCCGGGCGCCGGAACGGACGCTGACCAGCAGAGGGTTCTCGGGGTCGCCGAACTTTTTGCCGTTGATCTCCTCCAGCACGGCCAGCTTCTCCAAAATCTCCGCCTGAATTTCGTCGTTGATTTTGCGGCCGTCCTCATAGTACTGGGTGCAGGCCTCGGTGGTGACGGTGAAGCCCTTGGGCACCGGCATACCGGCATTGGTCATCTCGGCCAGGTTCGCGCCCTTGCCGCCCAACAGCTCGCGCATGTCCTTATTGCCTTCGGAAAACAGGTAAACGAATTTTTTGCTCATGGATACGGTACATCTCCTTTGTTAAGAATAAAGCAGAATACAGCAGCTTCGTCCCCTCTGACACTTCAACTGCCGTTGCAGACCACATCAGATGCAGGTCTTTTACCTTTATACCAAACTTTTTCATTTTTGCAACCGGTACTTTTGGATAAGTTGTAAAAAATTCACCTGGAGAAAGTAAAGAGAGCTGTTAGCTGTTGGCTGTTAGCTCTTAGCCTAGCAGTGCGGGACGAGCAGTCAGTGGGAAGAGGCCGGTGCTGGTGGCTCCTGACCGACATCAAAAACAACGCAGCGCCGGGGAAAAGCTCCCGCAGCGCTGCTCAGACGGATGTTCACAGGCTTCTTTTTTGCTGCCCCTACAGGGTGTGCGAATGAGCGGTCACGCCGAATACGGCTGGACTTTCGGCCATTGCACATTGCTAAGGAAGCTCTGATTAAATGGCCTTGGATGGCTGGGCGAGCAGATTTTGCGCAAATCGAGGCGCAAAATCGCAGGAATCCTTTGTGGATTTCAAGATTTTGCAACGAAGAGTTGCACAAAATAAGCCGTCCAGACGCCGAGAGTTATTTAATCAGAGGTTCCCTAATTGCAAATTGTTTTAAGTACGCGCTTTCTGGAAAAAGTCCCGCACCGCCACCCAGTCGTCCACCAGGTTGACCAGCACCGCCTCCCGGCTGTGGGGCGCGTGGCGGGACACCGGCCACATATGGGAGAGGATGATGTTCTCCTCCTTGGGCGTCAGGTCGGTGAGCTGCCGGGCGTTGGCCGCGGCCTCCTCCGGGTGGTTGAGGATGACCCAGCCCCGGTATCCGGCGGGGCGGCAGGTTTTGTCGTGGTAAAAGAGGTCGTGGAGCATGGCGGCTCGCGCCGTGGCCCGGGCGTCCAGCCCCAGTCGGCGGGCGATGCGGTAGGAGAGCAGCGCCACCCGGACGGTGTGGTCGTAGCGATTGACGTTCCGGTGGTGGGAATAGCGTCTGATCTGCCGCAGCTCCGGCCGGAGGGCCAAGGAACCCACCGCCCCGGTGAAGTCGCTTTGCCAGTTCCAGCGTTTATTGGACATAAAATCACCTCTGGCGTTGATTATAACACAACGCCGGAGGTGATGTCTGTGGTAATTTCTGAAAAAGTTTTGTTAAAAAAGCGTTAAGACGCTTCGGCGGAACTGTCGGCCTCCGACTGGGCTGTGCTGACCACGGTTTGCAGCTCGGTCAGGTTCTCGCAGAAGGTCACTGTATCCAGCTTGTCGTAGGCGCTGGCCAGCTCTACCTCGGCCTCGTCCGCCCAGGTGGTCATCAGGGTGTTCATGTCGGCGCTGATGTAGTCCTCCTCCACGGAGTCCATGTCCACATCCAGCCGCAGCAGCACGAAGTAGCCGTAGCTGGTCTGGTCGGTCATGCCCAGCTGGTTCACCTCCAGGGCGGCCACGGTCTCCTTGAAGCCATCCACCAGAGAGTCGTCGTCATCGTAGGAGTATTCGTCGGTGTTGCCGTCGGCGTTCTGCTCCTGGTACTCCTGGAACTTCTCCAGCAGCTCGTCGCCCTCCAGCGCGCTCAGCTCGTCGTAGATCTCCTGGGCCTGGGCCTTGGCCTCGGCAACTGCGTCCTCGTCATCCTCGTCCGCCTGGCAGAGGATGTAGCGGCAGTTATAGATGCCGTTGTCGGTGACATAGTCCTGGAGGGTCTCGTCGGTGATCTCCCGCTCGCCGCCTTCTGCGTAGAGCACATCCTGGATCTTGGTGGAAAGCTGGTACTGGCGGTAGATTTTGCCCTGCTCCTCGGCGCTGGTGCAGTAGTAGAGCATGGCGTAGGAATCCTGGAGGTCGATGTAGTCCTGCACGTCGCCCTCCTCGTCCTCGGTCAGGGTGAGACCGTACTCCGCCGCCTTCTGACCCAGGGCGGTGTAGCTGACCACCGCCTGATAGGCGTAGTCCAGCAGGCTGTCGGCGGCGGTGACGCCATCGCTGACCTCGGCGGTCAGGTCCAGCGTCTCCCCGTAGTAGGAGTAATAATAGGACATCTGGGTCTCATAATAGGCCAGCCAGTAGCACAGGGAGATGGCGGAGACATCCTCCCCGTTGACGGTCATCACTACGGTGTCGTTTTTCAGCTTGCCATCGGTCAGATACTTGACCTCGTCGGTGGTAGCCTTTTCGATGATCTGCTCATCGGTGAGTTCACCGCTGCAGCCGGTCAGCAGGGACATTGCCAGGGCCAGGCAAAGCCCCAGCGCAAGAACACGTTTTTTCATTGTAATCCTCCTAATATTAAGTCGCAAATATGCGAAATAGGTAAGTTTTATAAGCTGTTAGTTATTAGCTGTTAGCTATTAGCTTTGTGGTGCTTGGCATTGCGCACTACGTTTACCGTTTGCATTTCTTTACAAGCGGGTGGTTTCGCTCTCCGCTTCCTTTTTCTCTGTTCGCTTTAGATGGGGGATACCTGACTACAGGGAGAAGCGTAGCTTCGGAAGTGCCGCTTGACGGCAACAGCTAACAGCTAACGGCTAATAGCTAATCACAACTCCTCCGTCTCGTTATAATAGGCGCTGACCGCGGCCTTCAGCCGCCGCAGGGTCTCCTTGACAGAGGTATCCCGCAGCTGGGCTCCCGCCGCGTTGCCGTTGCCGCCGCCGCCCAGGGCCTCCAGGATTACCTGCACGTTGACCTCGCCGGAGCTGCGGCCGGAGATGTTGACGCACTCGTCGTCGGCATAGACCACGAAGGACGCCTCCACCCCCTGGACGTTCAGCAGCTCGTCCGCCGCCTGGGCGGCCACGATGCGGTCCACCGACTGCAAACAGGAGGCCACGGCCACGCCCTCGTGGACGAAGGTGGCGTCCTTGAGGACCTCGTAGCGGAGGATGGTGCGGTTCAGGTCGTTCTGGAACAGCTTGCGGACCTCGGCGGTGTCCGCCCCGCAGCGGCGCAGGAAGGCCGCCGCCTCAAAGGTGCGTCCGCCGGTGCGGAGGGTGAAGTTCTTGGTGTCCAGCACGATGCCGGCCAGCAGGGCCTCGGCCTCCACCCGTTTCAGGTCGCTGGGGTCGATGGAGTATTGGATCAGCTCGGTCACCAGCTCCGAGGCAGAGGAAGCGTAAGGCTCGTGGTAATTCAGCACGGCGTTGGAGATATAGTCCGCCGCCCGGCGGTGGTGGTCGATGACGGCCACCTTCCGGCAGGCGTTCAGCAGCGGCTGGGAAATGACCTGGTCGGGGCGGTTGGTGTCCACCACCACCAGCAGCGTCTCCGCGCCCACCCGGCCCAGGGCCTCGTCCGGGGAGACAAAGACGTGCCCGTAGTCTTTGTCCCTCTCCAGGATCCTGGTCATCACCGTGCCGGGGACTACCTTGTCCTCCTGGATGATGTGGACCTCCACGCCCTTCTTCCGGGCGATGGCGGCCACGCCCACGGCGGCGCCCACCGCGTCCAGGTCGGCGTGGTGGTGGCCCATCACGTAGATCAGGGGGGAGGACAGCATCAGCTCCTCCAGGGCGTTGGCCATGACCCGGCTCTTGACCTTGGTGCGGCGCTCCTGCTCTCTGGCCCGGCCCCCGTGGAACTCGAAGTCGAATCGGTTCTTGATGACCACCTGGTCGCCGCCCCGGCTCAGGGCCATCTCCATGGCCAGGGCCGCATAGCGGAACATCTCGTCGAAGGTACCGTCCCGGCCAATGCCGATGGACAGAGAGGCGGAGATGCCGTTGGGGCTGACCACGTTGTGGACCATGTCCAGCACGGAGAATTTGTTTTGCTTCATCCGCTCCAGGTGCTGCTCCTCCATCAGGAACAGGTACCGGTCCCGGTCGTACCGGCACAGGAAACCGTTGCAGCCCTCGGTCCACAGGTTCAGCTGCCGCTCCACGGCGGCCCGGAGGTTGCTGCGGTCGCTGTCCGGGATGTTGCGGATCAGCTCTTCATAGTTGTCGATGATGATGATAAAGACCAGGGGCCGGGTGGCGTAGAACCGCTCCCGGATGTCCGCCAGGTCGGTGATGTCGATCCAGTAGGTGGTGGCCAGGGGGTCCCGCTCTCCGCAGCCCTGGGCGGCCAGGCTGCCAAAGACCAGGTATCGCCGCCCGTGGACGCTGTATTCCACCGGGGACATGGTCTCCCCGTCCAGCAGCCACTGGGCGTCGAACTCCGGCACGGCCATGGTGATGCGCACGTCGGCCAGGTGCTCCTGCCGTCCGGTGACCTCCAGAAAACGGTCGTTGCTCCAGATGACCTCGCCGCTCTCCGGGCGAAAGACCACCATGGGGAAGGGGGAGTCCAGCAGGGAGTTTTTCCCCGCCTGACACAGGCCCTGGATGGTCTCAGCGATGACGGCGTCGGCCTTTTTCCGGCGCTGGTGCCGGGTGACCAGGATGAAAACCAACAGCAGCGTGGTGGCGATCAGCTCCGCCAGCCCCCAAAGCGGGGCGTTACAGACCATCAACAGGGAAAACAGGTACAGAAGGGCAAAGGTGACTTTCAGATGGGGCTCAAAGAGCTTATTCAGCGCTTCTGACAAGCGGTTCGCCCCCTTTCGCGGGAAAATTTGGCTGCACGGACGCGCACGGCGGGGAGGCCCCGCTCCTGTCGGCCCCTTCGCGCTACGCAACCATACAAATGGCGTTTGCACGTCAAAGGCCATTATACCAAATCGGCGGGCAAAACACAACCGAAAACTGGTTTTTTTCCGATTTCGCCGGGGAGAACGGGTCGCAACGTGAAATAATTCCTGCGTTTTGCAGAATAACGCCGCAATTTTTGCAAAATAACGTGCAAAAAGGGAGAAAACAGGGCGCTGGCGGAAAAAAAGCGGGGTTCGCCCTTGCGAACCGGGGGGAAATCCGCTACAATAGAAAATTAAGCTGTTAGCTATTAGCCGTTAGCTGTTAGTCAGATACTGCCAGTCTAAGGCGAACGGCGAAGGGGAAACTGACAGCGAAACCACCCGTTTGTAAAACAATGCAAACGACATACACAGCGCGTAATGCCCAGGAATCACAAAGCTAAGAGCTAAGAGCTAAGAGCTAGTAGCTAAAAGCTGGCGAAGCTGTTAGTCAGGTATTACCAGCCTAAAGCGAACAGCACGAAACATCGGATGGTTGTCAGCGGTTTGCTCATGCAGTGAACCCGAAGCGCAAAACGAATCGTTAAGTACCACAAAACTAAGAGCTAAGAGCTAAAAGCTAATAGCTAATAGCTCCTGAATATACAACCGCTAGGAGAGAGAAATGAAAACACCCTTTGTCACCAAAGAGCAGCTGGAGGCCATCTGCCAGACCTACCCCACCCCCTTCCACATCTACGACGAGGCGGGCATCCGCGCCACCGCCCGGGCGGTGAACCAGGCCTTCGCCTGGAACGAGGGCTTCCGGGAGTACTTCGCCGACAAGGCCGCCCCCACCCCCCAGCTTTTGGACATCCTGCGGGTGGAGGGCTGCGGCGTGGACTGCTCCTCCCTGACCGAGCTGATGATGAGCGAGCGGTGCGGCTACCGGGGGGAGGAGATCATGTTCTCCTCCAACGAGACCCCCGCCGAGGAGTTCGTCAAGGCCAGCGAGCTGGACGCCGTCATCAACCTGGACGACTTCACCCACATCGACTTCCTCAAGGACACCATTGGGTACATCCCGGAGACCATCTCCTGCCGCTACAACCCCGGCGGGGTATTCCAGCTGGGGGAGAGCAAAGAGGGCTTCCAGGTGATGGACAACCCCGGCGACGCCAAGTATGGTATGACCAAACCCCAGCTCTTTGAGGCGTTCCGGAAGCTGCAGGGCATGGGGGCCAAGTACTTCGGCATCCACGCCTTCCTGGCCTCCAACACCATCTCCAACGACTACTATCCCGCCCTGGCGGGTCAGCTCTTCGAGCTGGCGGTGGAGCTGAAAGAGGCCACCGGGGCCGACATCCGCTTCATCAACCTGTCCGGCGGCGTGGGCGTTCCCTACCGCCCGGAGCAGCCCGCCAACGACATCGCCGTCATCGGGGAGGGCGTTCACAAGAAGTTCAATGAAATTCTCGTCCCCGCCGGCATGGGCAACGTGCGCATTTACACCGAGATGGGCCGGTTCATGCTGGCCTCCAACGGCCACCTGGTCACCCGCGCCATCCATGAGAAGCACACCTATAAGGAGTATATCGGCGTGGACGCCTGCGCCGCCAACCTGATGCGCCCCGCCATTTACGGCGCATACCACCACATCACCGTCATGGGCAAGGAGAACGCCCCCTGTGACCACAAGTACGACGTGGTGGGCAGCCTGTGCGAAAACTGCGACAAGTTTGCCGTGGACCGGATGCTGCCCAAAATCGACCGGGGCGACCTGCTGGTCATCCACGACACCGGCGCCCACGGCTTCTCCATGGGGTACAACTACAATGGCCGCCTGCGCTCGGCGGAGCTGCTGCTCCAGGAGGACGGCAGCGTGCGGATGATGCGCCGGGCGGAGACGCCAGAGGATTACTTTGCCACGCTGATTTGGTAATACCACCAAAAAGGAGGACACCCCCATGTTCTTAGCGGACACCCATATGCACTCCGCCGCCTCCTTTGACAGCACCGCCCCCCGCCGGGAGATGGCGCGGGCGGCGTCGACCCAGGGGCTGAACCTGATCTGCTTCACCGACCACCATGACGTGATCGACGGGAACAGCCAGCTCTGCCCCACCTTCGACTGGCCCACGGCCCGTGCGGAGCATCAGGCAGCGCTGGCGGAACACATCCCCGGCCTTGAAATTCGTTACGGGCTGGAGCTGGGCAACGCCTTCGGGGACTATGCCGCCGCGGAAGGCTCCCTGAAAGAGCCGGGGCTGGACTACGTCATCGGCTCCGTCCACAACACCGGCGCAGCCCTGGGGTATCTGGACTATTACTACCAGACCTACACCCCGGCGCTGGCGGCGGAACATCTGGAGGACTACTTTGCCTCCATGCTGGAGCTGGTGCGATGGGGGAAATTCGACTCCCTGGGCCACATCCCCTACCCCCTCCGCTATATGCGGGACAGGGACGGCTGCGATGTGGGCCTTGGCCCTTATTGGGAGCAAATCGAGGCGATTTTGCGGCAAATCGTTTCCTCCTGCATCGCGCTGGAGGTGAACACCAAGGGCTTCCGTCAGGCCCGGTCAGACTACGCCGCCCTACTGGAGCGGTACCGGGAGCTGGGCGGCGAGCTGGTCACCTGCGGCGGAGACGCCCACCGCCCGGAAGAGGTGGGCGGAGCCATTCGAGAGGGATACGAGCTGATTCGGGAGCAAGGCTTCCGGTATGTGACCGTTTTCCGGCAGAGAAAGCCCGACCTGATTCCACTGTAGGAGGTAAGGGGTATGAGAGAAGTAAAGTATGCGGAAATCGTCTCCGCCGTCCGGGATTTGTGCATCGAGGCCAACTGCAACCTCCCCGCCGACGTGCGGGAGCGCATCTGCGCTGCCTGCCAGACGGAGCAGTCCCCGGTGGGGCAGTCCATCCTCAGCGACCTGGTGGAAAATTTCACCTTCGCCGGGGAGAAGCGGCTGCCCATCTGCCAGGACACGGGCATGGCCATTGTGTTCATCGACCTGGGCCAGGAAGTCCACATCACCGGCGGTCTGCTGTCCGACGCAGTGAACGAGGGCGTGAGCAAGGGCTACACTGAGGGCTTTTTGCGCAAAAGCGTAGTGGGAGACCCTCTCCGCCGGGTGAACACCGACGACAACACCCCCGCCGTGCTGCACCTGCGGCTGGTGGAGGGCGACAGGGTGGACATCACCGTGGCCCCCAAGGGGGCGGGCAGCGAGAACATGACCTCTCTGAAAATGCTCAAGCCCTCCTGCACCCAGGAGCAGGTGGAGGACGCCATCGTACAGGCGGTGTCCGATGCCGGTTCCAACCCCTGTCCGCCGGTGGTGGTGGGGGTCGGTCTGGGCGGCAACGCGGAGCAGGCCGCTATCGCGGCCAAGCGGGCACTGCTGCGGCCCCTGGATGCGCAGAACAGCGATCCCCTCTATGCCGGGATGGAACAGCGGATTTTGGAGCGGGTGAACCGGCTGGGCATCGGCCCCCAGGGGCTGGGCGGCACCACCACCGCCCTAGCGGTGTCCATCATTCCCCAGCCCACCCACATCGCGCAAATGCCCTGCTGCGTGAATCTGTGCTGCCATGTGTGCAGACATGCGCGGCGGGTGATTTGAACCGGTTCCGTTATCGTTGCTCGGCATCTCCAGGAAACGTTAATATCCAACATCGAACTGGCAATATCATAAATTTATTGCAAAAACGCAGAAATCCTTCGCGGATTTCTGCGTTTTTTGTGTTTCCGAAAGTCTATTTAGCCAAAGCCACTTTAAAGCTCATAAAGTTGTATATCTCTATCGTTTGTTACAGAAGGCGAAGATGCTTCTTCATCTGGAATCAATTTCAGTAGGCTAAACAAAAGGCGTCCCACTTTATTCCCCAATTTTAAATATCTTCTAGATGTTGAATATTCCCTCAAAACAGTGATAGCAAGCATTTTATCCCTGTCTGTCAGGCGGTGATTCCCATTGATCCACGCCTCGTCGTAACGAAGAAATTCAGGTGAAGGCTTGCCATAGGGAAATTGCGATGTTTCAGACTGAAATTCCTGACGAAATTCCTCTGACAGCCGCTCATCGACAACGAATTTTTGAAAGTTTTCTTCCGTGATATAGATTTTGGTGGCGTTCATGTACAACTGCCCCTTGACTTGATTGAGCTGCTTCGGCGTGAGTTCTCTTTTGGTAAGGAGCATTCGGTGTGCCGTTGGCGCTCTGTCTGTAACATCGGAGGAAATCGTCAGTACCAGGGCAATCTGCCCATCCCATCCTTCCTGATTGGTTCCTACATCGTGCATGACCAGATAGCTGATTTCTGACAGCTTGGCGTTGTCCGATTCTAATGTAATGTACACCGCGTGTATAGAAGAGGTGGAGATAGTGACGTGTCCATTATACTCCTTATAGTTTTCTATGCCGGTGTACTTGTTCTTTTTCCCTGTTCCAAAGGAGAAATACACGGGACATCTACCACTCGCGTCATCTGTATCTCCAATGACCATTTTCCCATGCAGCAGATTTTTATCATGCTCGTTCGTCGGAAAAAAATAACAATGATATGTCCCTATCATCTGCTCTACTTCATGATCCTTACAAGATGACAGAAGGCGGTGCCTGCGGTTTTCCATAGGGGGTTCTGATACGGCAGAATCCGTTTTCCCTCCAGAAGATTTCAGTATTTGATTCAGGTCGAGATTCAACAGTTCACAAAGCGATACGACATTATACGCTGTTAGCCGCTCTCCGTTCTTCATCTTTGAAATACAGGTAGCATCAATAGGAATCCCTTGCTCTTTACATATATTGATAATTTCTGAGTTATCCTTCCCCGTTGCTTCCAGTGCTTTGGCGATTCGTTCTCCAACTTCTCGATTGTAGAGCGTTTTCCTTTCCTGTTTTTCATTCTTGTCTGACATCAAGAAATCCCCCCTTCGTCCCTCTTTTCTTTTTTAGCAAGCCAATTCATAAAGTGTACCCCATGTCAAGGACAAATAGGTTTGTGTATGCCCTTTTATAGGT
>JAJQAS010000103.1 GCA_021203685.1 Clostridiales bacterium
CTCTATTGAAGCTTTTCGCGGATGTGTTCAACTTGCACTTGCAATTTTCGATAATTTCATTTTCCATAAGCCCTGGCGGCGGTCTGGGACTTACGGAAAATGAAATGCTAAAAGTTCGGGGCGGTTTTTCAGTGCGTTTCCCAAGCTATCACCAAACGGTGAACAGCTTCTGTGATCTCCTCCTCGCGCATACGGGCGTAGCCCATGACGAAGGTGGGGGTATAGGACTGCGGGACCGGCAGCCGGTAAAACTGCCGCAGGGGATAGACCCGGACGCCGACGCTTTCGGCGGCATCCACAAGCTGCTGCTCAGTCAGGCGAGCGCGTACCTTCAGCAACAGGTGCAGACCGGCTTCTCCACCGGAAAAGTCCGAAAATTGGGTCAAACCTTCGCTTTTTGCGGCGTTTAGCAGGGCGTCTCGACGCAGTTTGTAGTTTTTGCGGGTGCGCCAGATGTGCCGCTCCAGGTGGCCGCGATCCATGAACAGTGCCAGCGTGTACTGCTCAAAGGAGGGGACGGTGGAGGAGTAAAAGAAGAATTCCTGCTGGTAGCGCCGTGCCAATTGTGCTGGGAGCACCATATAACTGATGCGCATGGAGGGCGCCAGGCTTTTTGTAAACGTATTCAAATAGACCACCCGCTCGTCCCGGTCCAGACCCTGGAGGGCGGGGATGGGCCGCCCGGAAAGGCGAAACTCGCTGTCGTAGTCGTCCTCGATGATGTACCGGTCCGGCCGAGCGGCAGCCCAGTCCAACAGTGCCCGCCGCCGGGTCACCGGCATGACCAGGCTCAGCGGGAAGTGGTGGGAAGGAGTCACATGGACCACCCGCGCCCCGGACTGCTCCAGCAAGTCCACACGCAGCCCTTGCTCGTCCACGGGGATGGGGTATACCTGCGCGCCGCTGTGAGAGAGAATTTGTTCCGTCTTTTGGTAGCCGGGGTCCTCCACGGCGTAGCCCCCCTCCCGGCCCAGCAGCTGCACCAGCAGAGAGAGCAGATACTCCGACCCGGCCCCCACCACGATTTGCTCCGGCTGCACCTGGATGCCCCGGAAGTGATAGAGGCGGCTGACGATGGCCTGGCGCAGCTCCGGCACCCCCTGGGGGTGGGCTGCGGACAGCAGGGCGCTGTCCCGGCTGGAGAGGACTTCCCGGGTCAGTTTGGCCCAGGTGGAGAAGGGGAAAAACTCCGCGTCCACCGCGTTGGTGGCAAAGTCGTAGGGGCAACTGGGCTTCGCGGGAGAGGCGGGCAGCGGCTGGGGCAGGGGCTGCGCCTGCTCCGGGCGGGAGGCCGCCTGCTGGACGAAAAAGCCCCGCCGGTCCTCGCTGCGGAGGTATCCCTCCGCCACCAGCTGGCTGTAGGCCGTCTCCACCGTGACCACGCTCAGGTGGGCGTCGCTGGCCAGTTTTCGCTTGGAGGGCAGCCGCTCCCCGGCGGGGATGTGGCCCGTCTCGATCTCCCGGCGGAGAAAGCGGTAAAGCTGCTCGTAAAGGGGTTCTTTGGCGTTGCTGTCTAAGGCTGGGGTGAGCATGGGAAAACCTCCTTGACCTGATAAAATTCTTTGAAATCAAAAGCTATTATAAGGTCAATTTCTGCGGCGGTCAACCCCTTGACGGAAGGGGGAAGATTTTGTACAATGAAAAAAACTGCAAGCGAGGAAAACATTATGGAAATCGAACGCAAATTCTGGCTGACCGCCTTCCCCACAGACTACCCGGAAATCGTCCACCTGGAGACCGACCAGGGCTACCTGGCCAACGTTCCCGTCACCGTCCGCATCCGCCGCAGCCGCAACTGCGCCACCGGGGATTGCACCTATATTCTCTGCATCAAGAGCAAAGGCACCCTGTCCCGCCACGAGGTGGAGACCCCCATCGAACGGTCGCAGTTCGAGGAGCTGGCGGGGATGCTGGACCGGCCTCTGGTTCACAAAAACTACCACGCCTATCGTCTGCCTGATGGCCATGTGCTGGAGTGTTCCGAGGTGGACCACGGGGCCTTTTCCTACGCGGAGGTGGAGTTCGAGAGCGAAGAGACGGCAAACGCCTGGGAGCCGCTGCCCTGCCTGGGCAAGGAGCTGACCTACGACAAGCGGTTCACCATGGGGTCGTACTATCTGAATGGGTTTGTCCCCGACCCGGAGGAGGAATAACGATGCAAAAGGTCAAAATCACGGTGCTGAAAACCACGCTGAACAAAGAGCTGGCGGAAGAATACGGCGTGGAGGGGCTGACCGCCTGCCCCATGCTGCGGGAGGGACAGGTCTTTTACGCGGACTACGCCAAGCCGGAGGGCCTGTGCGATGAGGCGTGGAAGGCCATCTACCAATATGTGTTTGCCCTGGCCCATGGAGCCGGGAACGAGCTGTTTTACTATGGGGATTGGATCCGCAAGCCCGGTGTGGCGATTTGCTGCTGCAACGACGGGCTGCGCCCGGTGATTTTCAAGCTGGAAGCCACCGGGGAACCGTCCCAAATCGACTACACTCCCGTCCGATAAGACTTCATTTTTGAAAAGAACGTGCTGTGCGGAAACAGCGCGTTCTTTTTTTGCGTCCCGCCACATAGATTGTCCCATACCACAGCAAGGAGGGGGTCATGTTGGCAACGCCTTTGGAACAGGCGGCGGCGTTCCTGCCGCGGGAGCTGCGTCTGGCGGTGCTCTCCTCCGGGCAGGACCCGGAGGAGCTGCGGCTGCGGGCGGGGCGGCAGTTCGCCCTCTGCGGTGCGGACGGGAGGGAAACGCCGGTGCTCCTGATGGGCAAGCCCGTGGAGCTGACGGCGGACGATTTGCGGCTGACGCTGGAAATCGCCACCTGCGCCAGCTACCATGCGGCGGTGGAAAAGCTCTGCCAGGGCTTTCTGCCCCTGAAAGGCGGCCACCGGCTGGGCGTCACCGGCACAGTGGACCTGCGAAACGGCAAAATTCACGGCTACCGGGCGCTGTCCTCCCTGTGCCTCCGCATTGCCCACCCAGTCCAGGGCATTGGATGGGAGGCAGCGGAGCAGGTGTTTCGCCCAGAGGGAGCGGTGTCCACGCTGCTGCTCTCCCCGCCGGGACTGGGCAAGACCACCCTCCTGCGGGAGCTGGTTCGGCTGGGGTCAGACCGGTACGGCCAGCGGGTGGGGCTGGCGGATGAGCGGGGAGAGGTGGCCGCCCTGTGGCACGGCGTGCCCCAGTTCGACGTGGGGGCCAGCACCGACGTGCTGGACGGCTGCCCCAAGGCGGAGGGGCTGCAGCTGCTGCTGCGGACCATGAACCCCCAACTGCTGGCGGCGGACGAGATCACTGCGCCGGAGGACATCGCCGCCCTCTCCGCCGCCGCCAACTGCGGGGTGGCGGTGCTGGCCACCGCCCACGGGGGCAGTCTGGAGGATCTGCGGCGGCGGCCTCTGTACCGGCGTCTGCTGGAGGAACAAATCTTCCGCCAGGTCATCCACATCACCCGCCAGGGCGCCCGCCGGAGCTATCGGGTAGAGCCGGTGGAGGATGATCAAAGGAGTGGGGGCGGTCTGCGTCCTGCTGGGGTGCCTGCTGCCCGTCTGCCAGCGGCTGCGGCTGGAGCGGGACCACATCGCTCAGTTGGGGGCGTTGGCCCAGGCGCTGGAGGGGATGCGGCGGCAGCTGACCATCTGCGCGCCGCCCATGGAGGAACTGCTGGCCCAGGCGGGACGCTCCCCGGAGGGAGCGGCAGGCCGGTTCTTTGCCGCCCTCCGGCTGGAGGAGCTGGAACAGCGGCCCTTTGCCGCCCTGTGGGAGGGTGCGATAGATGCCAGCGGCCTCTCCCTGAGCCGGGAGGAGCGGGAAACGCTTTCCCAGGTGGGGCAGGTGCTGGGCGCCTGCGGCGCGGAGGAACAGTGCGAACGGCTGGCGGACGCCGCCGAAGCCCTCCGCCGCTGCCAGACTGGGCGGCGGGAGGCACTGGGGCGGGAAGGACGGCTGTGGTACACGCTGGCGGCCTCGGCGGGGCTGCTGGCGGTGCTGATCTTATTCTGATGAGGCAAAAGAATGGATGTTGACCTGATTTTTCGGATAGCGGCCATAGGGATTTTGGTCTCGGTGCTCAACCAGGTGCTGACCCGCTCCGGGCGGGACGAGCAGGCCACCATGGTGACCCTGGCGGGGCTGGTGGTGGTGCTGATGCTGGTGGTGCAGGAGATCAGCGAGCTGTTCGACCTCATCAAGACCCTCTTCGACCTCTGAGATGCCGTCCATCTACCAGCTGGCGGCGGGGGCCGTGGTGGGAGTGGTCTGCCTGGTGACGGTCCGGCGGCAGACGGGGGAAATCGCCCTGCTTCTGGGGATGCTGATTTGCGCCGGGCTGCTGCTGGCAGCGGGACAGGGGCTGTCCGACATTCTGGAGCTGGTCTACACCCTGGCGGAGCTGGCCGGGGTGGACAATGACCTGCTCACGCCGCTGCTGAAAACCGTGGGTATCGCCTTGGTCACCGGCCTTGCGGCCCAGGTCTGCCGGGACGCGGGGGCGGGGAGCGTGGCTATGGTTTTGGAACTGTGCGGTGGGCTGTGCGCCCTTTTCGCGGCGCTGCCGCTGGTGCAGGCGGTGGTCGCCCTGGTCAGTGAGTTGCTATGAAACGAGTTGGTGCACTGTTGGCGCTGCTGCTCCTGCTGCTGTGCGCGCCGGTGTGTTGGGCTGTGGACGTGACCGAGGCCCAGTGGGACAGCATCGACACCGAGACCCTGGAGGATGCCGCCTTCGCCTCCGGCGCGGAGCTGGAACTGAATGAAACATTCAACTTAAATGAGGCGCTGGGCCAGCTGGGAGAGCTGCTGTCCGGGCAGCTCTCGGCAGCGGTCAAAAGCGCGGTGGGTAGCAGCGGCGTTTTGCTGCTCATCGTCCTCTTCTGCCAGGTGGCGGAGGGGCTGAGCGTCGGCACCGGCGGGGCCAGAGGCCCGGTGACGGTGGTGGGGACGGTGGCGGTGACAGCGGTCTCCGTGTCCGACGTGTCCTCCTTGATGGAGCTGGGGAAAACGGCCATCGAGCGCATCGACACCTTCTCCAATCTGCTCATCCCGGTCATCACCACCTGCTCGGTGGCCAGCGGTTCCGTCACCGGCGGCGTAGCAAGGCAGATGGCAACGGTGTTCTTTTCCACGGTGCTGGTCACGCTCATTGACCGGGTGCTGATCCCCTTTGTGTACCTCTACACGGCGGCCTGTGCCGCCGCCGCAGTGGTGGACAACCGGGGCCTGGGGGAGATCGCCCGGCTGCTCAAGTGGGCGGTCACGTCGGTTTTGACGGTGCTGTTGCTGCTCTTCACCGGGTATCTGTCGCTGACCAGCGTGGCGGCGGCGGGGACCGACGCGGCTACCATCAAGCTGACCCGCACCGTCATCTCCAGCATGGTGCCGGTGGTGGGCGGCATCCTCTCCAACGCCACGGAGACGGTGCTCTCCGGGGTGGGCATCGTGAAAAATCTGGTGGGCAGCTTCGGCGTGGTGGCGGTGCTGGGATTCTGTGTCACGCCCTTCCTGCGGCTGGGGGCGCAGTACCTGGCCTACCGGCTGGCGGCGGTGCTGGCGGCGGTCCTCAGCCAGGGGCGGATACCGAAGCTCATCGAGGACATCGCCGGGGCCTTCGCCTTGGTGCTGGGTATGACCGGCACCGCCGCCCTGCTGGTGATGATTTCCGTCTTTGCCACGCTGGCCGTAGCCACGGGATGAAAGGGGAGAGGGAACATGCTGGAAAGCCTCCGCCAGTGGATTCTGGCAGTGACGGCGGTTTCGCTGCTGACCGCCCTCTGCCAGGCGCTGATGCCGCCGGGTCCGGTGAAGCGGGTCAGCAACCTGACCTGCGGCCTGCTGATTTTCTTCGCGCTGGTGCAGCCTGCGGTGCGGGCGGACTATACTCAGCTGCTGGCGGACTTTCAGGACTACTACGCCGGACTGGGAGACTACGACACCACATTGGTAGACACCAACAGCGCCCTGACGGAAGAACTCATAGCCCAGGACACCGCCGCATATATTCAGAGCAAAGCGGGAGACGCTGGGATCACCTGCACCGTCGTCGTTTCCTGCGGTGAGCGGGACGGCGTGCCTGTGCCGGAGATTGTGACGGTCTCCGGCGACCTCAGTTCCGAGGAACAGGCGTGGCTCATCTCACTGATGGAGGAGGAGCTGGGCCTGGAGGTCCAGTCGGTGCAGTTTGAAGAAGGGGAGGGAGGCGAGTGAACGAAAAGAAGCCTTTTGACTGGAAAAAGCTGCTGGAACCGCTGAAACGGTATCAATACGCCCTGCTCATTCTGTTGGTGGGGCTGGTGCTGCTGGCCTGGCCCAACGGCGCGGCGGCCAAACAGGAGACCACCGCCCAAACCTCGTCCAGCGAGACGGCGGACGCCTTTGACCTGAACGCCCTGGAGACCCGGCTGGCGGAGAGCCTGGCCCAAATCGACGGGGTGGGGGAGACGGAGGTGGTGTTGACCCTGTCCGCTGGGAGCGAGACGGTGCTGGCCACCGACTGGGAGGCCGACGGGGACAGCTCCAGCGTCACCACCGTGGTCATCAACAACGGCTCCAGCCAGCAGACCACCGTGACCACCCAGGTCATCTCCCCCACGTTCCAGGGGGCGCTGGTGGTGTGCGACGGCGGCGACAGCGCCACGGTGCGGCTCCAGGTGGTCAAGGCGGTGGCGGCGCTGACGGGGCTGGGCGCGGACAGTATCTCAGTATGTGCAAGAACGGGAGGCAATGAATGATGAACCTGTGGAAACGCAATGCAGTGGTGGCGGCGATCGTGCTGTTCGTGTGTGTGGCGGTCTATCTCAACTGGTCCTATGACCAGAGCGACACCGCCATGGGGGACAGTTCCGTCTCCACCGGCAAGACCCTGGGGGAGGCGGAGCTGGTCAGCTCCGATTCGGAGATCCTCCTGTCCGACAGCAGCGCGGACGGCTCCGTTTCGGCGGACGCTTCGGCGGAGTCGTCCGCGGAGGACGCGCTGGCAGAGGACGATTTGACATCGAGCACCGACAGCTACTTTGACACCGCCCGCTTGAACCGGGAGGAGGCCCGGGACAGCGCCCTCTCCATCCTCCAGGAAACGGTAGACGACCCGGAGGCGGACGAGACTGCCGTCTCCGCCGCGGCGGAGAGCATCACCGCCATGGCCTCTGCCACGCTGCAGGAGTCGGAAATCGAGAGCCTGGTACTGGCCAAGGGCTACACCGACTGCGTGGCCTTCATCGGGGACAACAGCGTCAGCGTGGTGGTTTCCGCCGGGGGCGCAGATTTGGAGGCGGAGGACGTGGCGGTGGTGACCGACATTGTCTGCGGGGAGACCGACTTTTCCGCCAGCAGCGTCAAGGTCATTCAGGCGGAGGACTAAAAACGGCACATCTTTTCGGCATTCTCACAGGTATCGGCCCGCCGATGCCTGTTTTTTCTGCGTGTTTGAAGAAAAAAGAGTGTTTTCAATTTGCATAAACTGTTGTATAATGTACTCATCTTCTGTATATTTCGATTCTCCGGCGCTGCGCCGGAACCCGCTGGGAGGATATTTGTTATGACCAGAACTGCCGCAAGAGAGATCGCGGTTCACTTTTCTTATGAGCTGGGTTTCACCAGCCTGAGCGCCCAGGCCCTGCTGGACGACCAGCTGACCGAGGAGCGCTTCACTGACCTGGCCCAGGAGGACGCCCTGTATGATGAGTTCCCTGACGAGACCCAGCTGGCCTACATCCGCCGCCTGGTGACCGGCGTGGGCGACCACGGCTACGAACTGGATTTGTTCATTGAACGCTACGCCATCGGCTGGCGGTTCGAGCGCATCCCCCGGGTGGCGGCGGCCATTATGCGGGTGGCCATGTTCGAGATTTTGTATATGCCGGAGGTCCCCAACGGCGCGGCCATCAACGCGGCGGTGGAACTGACGAAGAAGTACGAGGACGAGAAAGTCGTCTCCTTTGTCAACGGCATTTTAGGGTCCTTCGTCCGGGCTGAGGCGGCAGAGCAATGAGCTGCCTGGGCATCGACACCAGCAACTACACCACCTCCGCCGCCGTCTGCCGCCCCGATGGGACGGGCCGCAACGAGAGCCGCCTGCTGACGGTGCGGGAAGGGGAGCTGGGCCTGCGGCAGAGCGACGCCCTCTTTCAGCACGTCAAGCGGCTGCCGGAGCGGTTCACCGCCCTGCGGGAGGCCGGTTGGCTGGAGGATTTGGAGGCCGTGGGCGCCAGCACCCGCCCCCGCGCGGTGGAAGGCTCCTATATGCCCTGTTTCCTGGCGGGAGAATCCCAGGGCCGGGTGCTGGCGGAGACGCTGGGGGTCCCCTTCTTCGCCTTCTCCCACCAACAGGGACACATCGCTGCCGCCTGCTGGTCGGCGGGACGGCTGGATTTATTGGATCAGCCGTTGCTGGCCTGGCACCTCTCCGGCGGCACCACAGAGCTGCTGCTGGTGGAGCCAGAGGGCAGCAACGTCCGGGCCACCTGCATCGGCGGCACCACCGACCTCTCCGCCGGGCAGCTCATCGACCGGGTGGGG
Source organism: Clostridiales bacterium (assembly GCA_021203685.1). GTDB lineage: Bacteria > Bacillota > Clostridia > Oscillospirales > Oscillospiraceae > Onthomonas. Next base: position 8,504 of record JAJQAS010000103.1, read on the forward strand.
GTAAAGCTGGGGCTGCCCTTCCCGGCGGGCCGTCCGCTGGACGCGCTGGCCGCCCAGTCGGACAGCAAAGAAAAGTTCCGGGTGCGGCAGGACGGGCTGCGGTTCTCTCTCTCCGGCATGGAAAACAAGGCCAGCGATTTGATCGCAAAGGGAGAGGCCCCCGCTGACGTGGCGAAGTTCACCCTGAACACCCTGGTCTCCGTCATTACACGCTGCACCGACGCGGCCTTGCAGGAGTACCCCGGTCTGCCTGTCCTCTGCTCCGGCGGCGTGGCTTCCAACAGCCAGCTGCGGCGAGTCATGGGCGGGGCGGTGTTCGCCCTGCCGGAGTTTTCCACCGACAACGCCATGGGCGTGGCGGTTTTGACCGACCGCCGCCTGCGGAGGGGACAATGACAGCACAGAATATCTACACCGTCTCCCAGGTGAACACCTACGTCAAGGGCCTGTTGGACGGAGACCGGCTGCTGAGCCGGATCTATATTCGGGGAGAGATCTCCAACTACAAGAAATACCCCTCCGGGCACCACTATTTTTCCCTCAAGGATGAACAGGGAGCGCTGCGGTGCGTCATGTTCCGCTCCGCCGCCGTGCGGCTGCGCTTTCGGCCGGAAAACGGCATGAAGGTGGTGGCCTATGGACGGGTGACGGTGTTCCCCCGGGACGGAGCCTATCAGCTCTATGTGGAGGCCCTGACGCCCGATGGCGTGGGGGAGCTATATGTGGCCTTTGAGCAGTTGAAGAACAAGCTCCAGGCTGAAGGTCTGTTTGACCCGACCCACAAGAAGCCCCTGCCTCGGATGCCGGAGACGGTGGGCATCGTCACCAGCTCCGCCGGGGCTGCGCTCCACGATATGCTTCGCATTTTGAACGCCCGCTGGCCCATGGCTCAGGTGAAGCTGCTGCCCGTCCGGGTGCAGGGGGCGGAGGCCCCGGCGGAAATCGCCGCCGCCATCGCTGCCGCCAACCGCTGGCAGGTGGCCGACGTGCTCATCGTAGGCCGGGGCGGCGGCAGCATGGAGGATCTGTGGGCCTTCAACGACGAGGGGGTGGCGCGGGCCATTTACGCTTCGGAGATTCCCATTATCTCCGCCGTGGGACACGAACCGGACGTGACCATCGCCGACTATGTGGCCGACCTGCGGGCCGCGACCCCTTCCAACGGGGCGGAGCTGGCGGTTCCCGACCAGAACGAGGTTTACGACGCCCTGCTGAACCTGCGGGAGCGGCTGAACCAAAGCCAGAGCAACCGACTGCGCCAGAGCCGCACCCGGCTGGAACGCTGCACCGGTTCCCGGGCGCTGACCGACCCCATGGCCCCGGTCAACGACCGGCGGATGCTGCTGGACTACACCCAGCAGCGGCTGACCGTCGGCCTGGAGCGCCGCCTGAACAGCGAACAGCGGCGGTTCAGCGCCCTCTCCGCCGGACTGGACGCCATGAGCCCCCTGAAGGTGTTGGGCCGGGGCTACGCCGTGGCCCAGAAGGGGAAAAAAGTACTGTCCTCCGTGAGCCAGGTGGACAGCGGGGAACAAATTCAGGTGCGGCTGGCCGATGGACAGCTGCAGTGTACTGTGGACGAAATAAAGGAGTAACCATGGCTGCGAAACGAAAAACATTTGAAGAGTCCATGCTTCGGCTGGAGGAGATCGTCACCCGGCTGGAGAAGGGCGAGGCCACGCTGGAGGAATCCATGGCCCTCTTTGAGGAGGGGACCAAGCTGGCCGCGGCCTGCGCCAAACAGCTGGACACTGCGGAGCAGAAGGTGCGCAAGCTGACCGGGGCCGCGAATGCGGTTCCAGAGGAACAGCCGATAAAGGGGGAGGTATTATGACCTTTCAGGAGGAATTTGCCCTCTGTCAGCGGGAAATTGAAACATCGCTGGAAAACTACTTTACAGAGAATTTGCCCCAGGGACGGCTGCTGGAGGCCATGCGCTACAGCCTGTTGGCGGGCGGCAAGCGCATCCGGCCCGTTTTGACGCTGAAATTCTGCGAAATTGCCGGGGGAGACCCCAAAAAGGCTCTTCCAATTGCCTGTGCAGTAGAAATGCTTCACACCTACTCGCTCATCCATGACGACATGCCCTGCATGGACAACGACAGCCTGCGCAGGGGCCGCCCCACCAACCATGTTGTATACGGCGAGTGTACCGCCACCCTGGCAGGAGACGCGCTCCAGAGCGCGGCGTTCGAGGCCATTCTCAGCGCCGACCTGCCCAGCGAAGTTCGGGCGGCGGCCGCGCTGGAGCTGGCCCGGGCTGCGGGCTGCTCGGGGATGTGCGGCGGCCAGCAGCTGGACATCGAAGGCGAGGAGCGTGGCCTCTCCTTGGAGGAGATCGCCCGGATGAACGGCCTGAAAACCGGCTGCCTGCTGCGGGCGGCTTGTGTCATGGGCGTGCTGGCGGCGGGGGTCCCGGCGGACAGCGCAGAGGCCCGGGCGGCGGCGTCTTACGCCGATGCCATCGGCCTGGCCTTCCAGATCCGGGACGATATGCTGAACGTGACCAGCGACGCGGCCACCATGGGCAAGCCCGTGGGCAACGACGCGGAGAGCCACAAGTCCACCTATGTGTCCCACCTGGGGTTGGAGCAGTGCCAGGCTGTTGTGGACGAGCAGACGGCGAAGGCGAAGCGCGCCCTTTGCGGGGTGTTCGCCGAGACTGCTTTTCTGGAAAATCTGGCGGAATACCTGGCTGGTCGGGCGAATTGAATGGCTTCGATTCGCCGTGACAGGGAGGAATCAAGATGAAGTTGACCTTTGGCAACCAAATTCTGTTGCTCAGCGGCCTGAGCTGGCTGTTGGCGCAGCTGACCAAGGGCCTGATCCAGTGGGTCACAGAGGGGAGAGTGACCCTGCACCATGTCCTTTCCAGCGGAGGGATGCCCAGCTCCCATTCGGCGCTGGTCACCTGCTGCACTGTGACCACAGGGCTGCTCTATGGGTTTGATTCGGGGCTGTTCGCGGTTTCGGCGGTGATGGCCATTGTGGTCATGTACGATGCCTGTAATGTGCGCCGCCAATCCGGGGAGCAGGCCAAGGTCATCAACCTGATCCTGCAAAACTGGCAGCAGATGACGCCGGAGTTGCTGAATTTGCAGGTCAAGGTGCTGTTAGGGCATACTCCTTTACAGGTTTTTTTCGGGGCGATGCTGGGGCTGGTTGTCAGTTTGCTGTTCCAGCTGGTGCTGTTCCCCTGACGGCCTGTGAAGATCAATCGAGAAGCAGGGAGACAGAAGTTATAGAACAGAGGTTCCAGAAAAAGGGGTTGCAACGATGCTTCCAGATGAGATCCAACAGATAAATTGGGCAGAGATGACCGACAGCGAAGGGGCTGCACTGTGCCAGGAGCTGCGGAAGGAGCTGGTCCGTTCTGTTTCCAAAACAGGAGGACACCTGGCCTCCAATTTGGGCGCGGTGGAGTTGACCGTCGCCCTCCACCGAACCTACGACACCGCAAAAGATAGGCTGGTGTTCGACGTGGGCCACCAGTGCTATTGCCACAAAATGCTCACCGGCCGGGCAGACAGAATGGATACCATGCGCAAGCTGGACGGACTGGCCGGGTTCCCCAAGCCCAACGAGAGCGTTCACGACGCCTTTGTGGCCGGACATGCCTCCAATTCCGTCTCGGTTGCGCTGGGGATGGCCCGGGCCAGGACTCAGCTGGGTGGAGATTACGACGTGGTGGCCCTCATCGGCGACGGCGCGCTGACCGGCGGTCTGGCCTACGAGGGCCTCTCCGACGCAGGGCAGAGCAAGGAAAACATGGTGGTCATCCTCAACGACAACGGGATGTCCATCAAAAAGAACGTGGGCGGCGTGGCCAGGCTGCTGTCCCGGCACCACCTGCGCCCCCAATACCTGTCCTTCAAAAAGTTTTACCGGAGTGTGACCCGCCACATTCCCGGCGGCGGCAAGCTTTACCGTGTCACCCATAAGATCAAACAGGCGGTCAAGGGCTCCATCCTGCCCAGCAGTATGTTTGAGGACATGGGTTTTACGTATCTGGGACCGGTGAACGGTCACAACCTCTCCGAGCTGACGCGCATCCTCCGGTGGGCCAGGGAGCTGGAAGGGCCGGTACTGGTTCATGTCCGAACTGTAAAGGGAAAAGGCTATCCACCTGCTGAGCGGGAACCGCACCTGTTCCACGGGGTCGGGCCCTTTGACCCGGCCACAGGCAAGCCGCTGAAACAGGGCGGCACCGACTTTTCCGCCGTCTTTGGGGAGACGCTGACCTCCATTGCCGCAGTAAATGACCGGGTCTGCGCCGTCACAGCGGCCATGCAGTCCGGCACGGGACTGGATGTCTTTGCCGCCCGGTTCCCGGAGCGATGCTTCGACGTGGGCATTGCGGAGGGCCACGCCGTGGCCATGTGCGGCGGCATGGCCAAACAGGGGGTGGTGTCGGTCTTTGCCGTCTACTCCACCTTTTTGCAGCGTAGCTATGATATGCTCATTCATGATATCGCCCTGAGCGGCCTCCACGCGGTGTTCGGCGTGGACCGGGCCGGACTGGTAGGTGCGGACGGGGAGACGCATCAGGGCGTGTTCGACCTGGCCTACCTCTCCTCCGTGCCGGGGATGACGGTGCTGGCTCCGGCCAGCTTTGCCGAGCTGTCCAATATGCTTCGCTGGGCGGTAGAACAGTGCCAGGGGCCGGTGGCCGTCCGCTACCCCCGGGGCGGTGAGAACGGCTACTGCGGCGAATTTGACGCGAAACCGACAGTCACACTGCGGCGGGGGAGCGACCTGACCATCGTTACCCACGGTATTATGACCGGGGAAGTGCTCCGGGCGGTGGAGCGGCTGGAAGCCTCCGGCTGCTCGGTGGAGGTGCTCAAGCTCAACCGGGTCCACCCCATCGACGCCGACCCGGTGGCGGCCTCCGTCCAAAAGACGGGCCGCCTGCTGGTGGCGGAAGAGGTCAACCACCAGAACTGCGCGGGCATGTCGCTGGCAACAGAGCTGATGACCCGCGGTGTGCAGGTGGACAGGCTGCGGCTGTTGAACTGTGGCACGGACTTCATTCCCCACGGAACGGTGGAGCAGCAGCGCCAGATGCTGGGCATCAACTGGGAGCAAATCGCTGCAGCCGGACTGGAAATGATGCAGTAAGGGTGCAATAAAGGCCAACGAGGGCCTTTGGAGGGACGCTACATGGCAAAAAAACGCCTGGATGTGCGAATGACAGAGCTGGGCTATGCGGAGAGCCGCCAGAAGGCACAGGCCATCATCATGAGCGGACTGGTCTTTGTGGACGGCAAGCGGGTAGATAAATGCGGCGCGGCGGTGACGGACGCTGCCCAAATCGAGGTGCGGGGCAAAACCCTCCCCTATGTCAGCCGGGGCGGCCTGAAGCTGGAAAAAGCCATGCAGACCTGGCCCATCCGTCTGGATGGGGTGACTGCGATGGACTGCGGCGCGTCCACCGGCGGCTTCACCGACTGTATGCTGCAAAACGGAGCGAAAAAGGTCTACGCTGTGGACGTGGGCTACGGCCAGCTGGACTGGAAGCTCCGCAGCGACCCACGGGTGATTTGCATGGAGCGCACCAACGCCCGCTACCTGACAAAAGAACAGATACCGGAGCCGCTGGACTTCGTTTCGGTGGACGTGTCCTTCATCTCCCTGGGGCTGATTTTGCCTGCCCTCCGGCCGTTGCTGGCGGAAAACGCCCAGATGGTCTGCCTGGTCAAGCCCCAGTTCGAGGCGGGGAAGGACAAGGTGGGCAAAAAGGGCGTCGTCCGTGACCCGGCGGTCCACCTGGAGGTGCTGGAGCAGTTTTTGGCCCACGCGGCGGCCAGCGGCCTGACAGTGCGGGGGTTGACCTATTCCCCCATCCGTGGGCCGGAGGGAAACATTGAGTATCTGGGCTGGCTCAGCGTCCAGCCGGGGGAGAACACCGCTCCGGCGCTGGCGGAGCTGGTGCGGGCCTCTCATGAGGCATTGGAGAAACAGAGATGAAAGTGATTTTGAGTCCCAACCCCTACCGGGACAAGGGGTTGACCGCCGTTCGGGAGGCGGAGCGCATCCTGCGCAGTTGTGGGGTGGAGACCTGTCTGTGCCTGCCCTTCCGGCCGGACCGGTCGTTGGAGCTGCCCAAAGACATCAAGCTGCGGGACATCCACACGGAGATCAAAAATGCCGATATGCTCATATGCTTCGGCGGGGACGGCACCATCCTCCACTCCGCCCGGCTGGCCCGCACCTACCGCATCCCCATTCTGGGGGTGAATATGGGCAGCGTGGGCTTTATGGCGGAGCTGGAGGCGGGGGAACTGCACCTGCTGCGGCAGATCGCCCAGGGCAAATACACCACGGAGCAGCGGATGATGCTGGATATGCGGGTGCTCCGGGACGGGCGGAGCATTTTCTGGGATGTCGCACTGAACGACGTAGTCATCTCCAACGGGGCGGTGGCCCGGGTGCTGGACATGACCGTCTACGGCGACAAGGTCAAAATCATGGAGTACTCCGGGGACGGTGTCATCATCTGCACTCCCACCGGCTCCACGGCCTATTCCATGTCCGCCGGAGGCCCCATCGTGGAGCCCACCGCTGAAAACATTATCGTCACCCCCATCTGCGCCCACGACCTGCTGACCAAGTCCTGTGTGCTGGGCAAGGAGCGCATTGTGGACGTGACGGTGGGACACCTCTCCCACAAGAGCGCCTACCTCTCGGCGGACGGCGGGAGGGCCTTCCGCCTTTCCAGTGGGGACACAGTGGAGCTGCGCTGCTCCAGTCACACCATCAAGCTGGTGCGTCTGACCGGTCGAAGCTTTTACGAAGTGCTGAACCAGAAGCTGGGGCGGCGGTAGTCCGAAAATAGGGGAGGACGGCATGAAGGAACAGCGACAGAGGATGATTTTGGAGATCATCCAAAACCAGTGCATCGAGACCCAGGAGCAGTTGCTGCTGGCCCTGGGCGAACGGGGATTCCACTGCACCCAGGCCACCATTTCCCGGGACATGAAGGAACTGCACCTGGTCAAGGAAATGGCCGCCTCCGGCAGCTACCACTACGCCGTCTCTCTGCAGCGGCGGCAGGAGGGCCACTCGGACCGGCTGCAAAACATCTTCCGGGAGGGGGTCACCTCCTTCGACTATGCGCAGAATCTGGTGGTGCTCAAAACTATGCCCGGCCTGGCCAATGCCGCCGCCGCGGCTCTGGACGGGATGGAGCTGCCCGACATGGTGGGCTCCCTGGCCGGGGACGACACGGTGCTGCTCATCATGCGCACGGGTCAGGACGCGGAGCGGTTCTGCGGAGAGCTGCGGGCGATGGTGGACGAGAGATTTGGATAATGGAATAAGTATAAGAGAAGGCTCCCGCCAGACGGCAGGAGCCTTCTTTTTGTTACATTTGGGAGAGTTTTTTGTTCAGCGTCTGGCTGACCGCCTTGGGGTCGCCCTTGCCCTTGAGGGCCTTCATGCACTGACCCATCAGGAAGCCGGAGGCTTTCTTTTTGCCTGCCTTGTAGTCGGCAATGGACTGGGGGTTGGCGGCGAGAATGTCATTCACCACCTGCTCCACCAGACCGGCGTCGTTGACCTGCTCCAGGCCGTGGGCCTTCACATAGGCGTCGATGTCGCCATTGTCGTCGAACACGGCCCGGAACACCTTGACGGCAGTGTTGCGGTTCAGCTTGCCCTGACGCACCAGTTCGATGAGGTGGGCCAGCGCCTCCGGCGCGAACACCACCTGCTTGATGTCCAGGCTCTTTTCCTTCAGCTCCCGCAGTACCTCGCCCTGGATCCAGTCGCTGGCCTGCTTGGGGGCGGCGCCCGCCGCCACCGTGTCCTCAAAGTAGGCTGCCATGGCGCGGGTGTCGGTGAGCAGGGCGGCGTCCTTCTCAGAGAGGCCCCACTCCCGCTGGTAGCGTTCCCGCTTGGCGGGGGCCATCTCCGGCATGGAGGAGCGCAGGCTGTCCAGATAGCTGTCCGTCAGCTCCATGGGCGGGATGTCCGGCTCCGGGAAGTACCGGTAGTCCTGGGCGTTCTCCTTGGAGCGCA
>JAJQAS010000199.1 GCA_021203685.1 Clostridiales bacterium
AAACTGTTACCTATGTCCCTTCACTACCTGTTACCTATCTTACTTCACTATACAGGGACAGCCACTCGATCCAATGGTGGCAATTCTTTCGGTCTGCCCGTAAGTATTTATCGGTGAGAAATTCCGATTCGGGGGCAATGTCAGAGGGGGCGAAGGGCAGACCAAAGTCTCCGCAAATGATGACGTAATCGGAGCGGGTCAGGGTTTTCCCCTCCGGGAACTGCCGGTTGGACAGCTTTGTGATGTCCAGCCCGCCGTGGATGTCGCCAGTCAGATAGATCATGAGAAACGCCTCCTTTTCGTTTTGCCGTACCGCTGCGGAAAACCGTTCACCCCACGCCCACGTTTTTGTTGGCGTAGCCGTTCAGCTCCATCCCGGCGGTGTGGCCCGCCAGGTACTCGTAATACCCCTGGCAGCCGATCATGGCCCCGTTGTCCCCGCAGAGGGACAGTTTGGGCAGGTACAGGGTGTCGCCGCTCTCCCGGCAGGCCCGCTCCAGCTGGGCGCGGATGGTGGAGTTGGCGGCCACGCCGCCTGCGGCGGCGATTTTTCCGTAGCCCAGCGTCTGGGCGGCAGACATGGTGCGGGGCACCAGCTCATCAGCTACCGCCTGGGCGAAGCTGGCGGCGAAGGAGGGGAGGTCCAATGCCTCGCCCTTCTGCCGGGCGTTGTGAATGAGGTTTAGTGCGGCGGTTTTCAGGCCGGAGAAGGACATATCCAGCGGCGCGCCGTCCACCTTGGAGCGGGGCAGATGATACTTTTTGGGGTCGCCGCCCTGGCTCAGCCGGTCCATGGGGCCGCCGCCGGGGTAGCCGATGCCCAGCACCCGCGCCACCTTGTCGAAGCACTCGCCCGCCGCGTCGTCCCGTGTCGCGCCCAGCAGCTCCATGTGGGTGTAGTCCCGCACGTCCACGATAAGCGTATTGCCGCCGGAGACGCACAGACACAGAAACGGCGGCTCTAAATCGGGGTGGGTCAGGTAGTTGGCGGCGATGTGGCCCCGGATGTGGTGAACGGGAATTAAGGGGACGTTCAGCCCGTAGGCCACGCTTTTGGCGAAGTTTACTCCCACCAGCACCGCGCCGATGAGGCCCGGCGCGTAGGTGCAGGCCACCGCATCGATGTCCCGCCGGGTGACGCCCGCCTGGGCCAGTGCCTGGTCCGCCAGGCCATAAATGGCCTCCAGGTGCTTCCGGGAGGCGATCTCCGGCACCACGCCGCCGTAAATGGTGTGCATATCCACCTGAGAGGCGATGGCGTCCGAGAGGACGGTGCGCCCGTCCCGCACCACCGCCACGGCGGTCTCGTCGCAGGAGGATTCCACGGCCAGTATGTTCACGGCTGTTCCCTCCCTTCGTCTCCGAAGGTACGGGTCATCAGAATCGCGTCCTCCTTGGGGTCGTCATAGTAGCCCTTCCGGCGGCCCACCTGGGCGAAGCCGTGTTTCAGGTAGAGCCGCTTGGCGGCCTCGTTGGAGACCCGCAGCTCCAGCGTGAGAAATTCCAGCTCCTGAGCCTGGGCGAAGCGGACGAACACCTCCAGCAGCGCGGAGGCCACTCCCTGCTTGCGGTACTCCTGCCGGACGGCGATGTTGTTGATGTACCCTTCTCCGGCTACGACGGTTAATCCGGCGTAGCCCAGCACTACGCCGTTTTCTCCCAGGGCGCAGATGTAGGAGGCGAGCATGTTGTCCAGCTCCTCCAGCAGCATCTCGCGGGTCCAGGGGCGGGAGAAGTTCCGCTTCTCGATTTCCGCCACCTGGTCCACCAGCTCCGCCGTCATGGGGACCAGCCGGTAGCGCACCGGCTCCCGCTTGGCGATCTCCGCGTTATAGGGCACAAAGTTCATAAAATTTCTCCAATCTCGTTTAATGTGCGTCCATCCAGCTGCGGCCCACATGGGCCTCGGCCACCAGCGGCACCCGGAGGGAGACCACCTGTTCCATCTCTTCCTCCACCAGCCGGGCCACCTGCTCCGCCTCGGCTTCGGGACACTCCACAATCAGCTCATCGTGAACTTGGAGCACCAGTCGGCCTGTCAGCCCCTCGGCTTTCAGTCGGTTTTGCACCCGGATCATGGCCAGCTTGATGATGTCGGCGGCGGTGCCCTGGATGGGCATATTCATGGCCACCCGCTCCCCGAAGCTGCGCAGGTTGAAGTTGGAGGATTTCAGCTCCGGCAGCCAGCGGCGGCGGCCCAGCAGGGTAGAGGCGTAGCCGTCCACTTTCGCCTGCTCCACCACCTGCTTCTGGTAGGCGTGGACGCCGGAATAGGTGGCGAAATACTTGTCCATATATGCCTTGGCCTCGGCGCGGGTGACGTGCAGATCTTCGGCCAGAGAGAAGGCGGACATGCCGTAGACGATGCCGAAGTTCACCGCCTTGGCGGAGGAACGCATTTGCTTCGTCACCAGTTCCACCGGCACGCCGAACACCTGGGCGGCGGTGGCGGTGTGGATGTCCACGCCGGAGCGGAACCCCTCGATCATGGTCTCGTCCCCGGCGATGTGGGCCAGCAGCCGCAGCTCAATTTGGGAGTAATCCGCGTCCACCAGCACGTTCCCCGGCCCCGCGATGAACATTTTCCGCATTTCCGCCCCCAATTCGGTGCGGACGGGGATGTTCTGCAAATTCGGCTCGGCGGAGGACAGCCGCCCGGTGGCGGTGACGGTGTTCTGGAAGCTGGTATGGATGCGCCCATCGTCGGCAATGACCTTGGTCAGCCCGTCCACATAGGTGGATTTCAGCTTTGCCAGCTGCCGGTACTCCAGAATCTGGTCGATGATGGGGTGGATCCCCCGCAGCTTTTCCAGCACCTCGGCGCTGGTGGAATAGCCCCGGCGGGTCTTTTTGGAGGCGGGCAGCTCCAATTTCTCGAAGAGGACTTCTCCCAGCTGTTTTGTGGAGTTGATGTTGAACTCCACCCCGGCGTAGCGATAGACCTGCCGCTGGGCCTCTTCGATGCCCTTTGCCAGCATGACGCCAAATTCCTCCAGGGCCTGCCGGTCCACCAGGAACCCCGCCTGTTCCATCTCCGCCAGCACCGGACACAGGGGCAGCTCAATGTCGGTCAGAACATTCATCAGGCCGTATTCATCTAATTGCTTCCGCTCCGCCTCACAGAGCCCGCCGATGAGGGCGTTTTCCTCATACCAGGCGGTCTGGGCCTTCAAGTCGTCGGGGAGGGCCTGATAGTCCTCGGACTCCTTGCCTGCGGCCCCCGTCTCCATGTCCCGCTTGAAGTAGGTCATAGCCAGCCGGGGCAGGTCGTAGCTGTTGGCGGTGGGTTCCAGCAAATAGGCCCCCAGCGCCGTGTCGAACACAAAGCCCTCAGTGGGGAGATTTTGGGCCAGCAGCTGGCCGCACAGCTCCTTGACCCGGTGGGACACCTTTTTTACCTCGCCGGAGAACAGCGCCCGGAGCAGAGCGGAGTAATCCCCCTGGTAGCGGCTTTTTCGGATGTCGCAGAGCCAGGAGCGGGTCTCGCTCTCGTCCCAGCCGACAGTGATTTCGTCCAAATCGGCTCTGGGCAGCACTGTCACGTAGTCCGCCGCCTGCCACTGGGGAAGTAGTTCCCGGAACTGCGCCTCGGTCAGCACATCGACCGTCTCCACTTGGGACTCCAGCTTTTCCTTCGCTTCAGCAGGGGCCGCCTCCGGCGGCATCAGCCCAAACCGGCGGGTCAGCTTGGAAAATTCCAGCTCCATAAACAGGTTATACAGCCGGTCGTTGTCGCAGGGGCGGCGTTTGGCGTCCTCCGGCGCAAAGCCGATGGGCGCGTCGCAGCGGATGGTGGCCAGGTCATAGGACAGCTTGGCGTCCTCCCGGCCCTCGTCCAGCCGCTTCCGCTGGGCGGGTTTCAGGGGTATTTCGTCAAACTGTGCGTAAATGTCCGCGATGCCGCCATAGTTCTGAATCAAATTTTTGGCGGTCTTTTCCCCGATGCCCTTGACGCCGGGGTAGTTGTCCGAAGAATCCCCCATCAGGGCTTTCAGGTCGATGAGCTGCTTGGGCGGGAACCCGTACTCCTCCGAAAAGACCTCCGGGGTGATGTCCCGGGTCTCCGTCCGTCCCATGCGGGTGGTGACCAGCTTGACGGTGGTGTGGTCTGTCACCAGCTGAAGGGCGTCTTTGTCGCCGGTGACGACTGCGCAGTCCCAGCCCTTCCCCTCGCAGGCGCGGGAGATAGTGCCGATCAGGTCGTCTGCCTCCCAGCCGTCCAGCTCGTAACAGGGGATGTTCATGGCCGCCAGCACCTCTTTCAGCACCGGCATTTGGGCCGCCAGCTCGTCGGGCATTCCGTGGCGGTTGGCCTTATACTGGGCGTAAGCCTTGTGGCGGAAGGTGGGGGCCTTCCGGTCAAAGGTGACGCAGAGGGCGTCGGGAGCCTCCTCGTCGGTCAGCTTGCCCAGGATGGTCAGAAAGCCGTATATGGCGTTGGTGTACTGTCCGTCCCGGGTGGAGAGCAGTTTGATGCCGTAAAAGGCCCGGTTGGCCAGGGAGTTGCCGTCTAAAACCATGAGTTTCATTGGTGTTTACCTCGTTTGTTGGGGTTAGGGAACAGTATAGCACAGATTTCCCCCTGCCGCACGAAAATTTTGCGTTTGGGGTGTTCTTTCACATCAGCGGCGCAATGACCCGCAGCAGGGACAGCCCAAACCGCTTGAGCCAGCTCATGCGGGTGGCCTCCTCCAGCAGCACCGGCTGGCTCAGTTCCTGGGTGGCGAGGAAGTCGTCCCGGATGGCGGCCACGGCGCTGGATTTGTACATCCACACGCCGTCCTCGTAGTGGAGGTAGAAGCTGCGGTAGTCCAGGTTCACGGTCCCCACCACGCCGAACTCGTCGTCCACGGCGAAGGTCTTGGAATGGATAAAGCCGGGGGTGTATTCGTAAATCTTGACCCCCGCCTCCAGCAGAGGGATATAGTGGGCCTGGGTCAGCATGAACACATACCACTTGTCGGGGATGTGGGGGGTGATGATGCGCACGTCCACCCCGGAGAGGGCGGCGGCGCAGAGGGCGTTGGACATGGCGTCGTCGATGACCAGATAGGGCGTGGTGATATAGAGGTACCGCTTGGCCCGGCTGATGAGGTTCATATACACTGCCGCGCCCACGGACTCGGTGCCGGGGTTGGAGTTGTAGGGCTGCACCACACCGTCTGTTTGGAAGGACCCAAACACAGCGGGGTCGGGCCGGTAGTTGTCCAGCTGCTCCTCGATGTTTTTGGTGTAGTCCCAGCAGGAGAGGAACATGGCCGTCAGGCTCCACACCGCCTGGCCCCGGAGCAAAATGCCGGTGTCTTTCCAGTGGCCGAACCGCTCCCACCGGTTGATATACTCGTCGGAGAGGTTGATGCCGCCGGTGAAGCCCACCGTCCCGTCCACGATGCACAGCTTCCGGTGGTCCCGGTTGTTCAGCCGCAGGGAGGCCACCGGGCGGAAGGGATTGAACACAGCGCAGGCAATGCCCCGCTTTTCCAGCTGCTGGCTGTACCGCTTGGGCAGGGTGAACAGACAGCCGATGTCGTCGTAGATGACCCGCACGTCTATCCCCTGGGCGGCCTTTTCCTCCAGGATGGAGAGGACGGTGTTCCACATCTCCCCCTCTTTGATGATGAAGTATTGCAAAAAGATATAGTGCTTGGCCTTTTTCAGCTCCTCCACCATCCGCTGGTAATAGACCTCGCCGATGGGCAGGTATTCCGTCTCGGTGTTCACATAGGGCGGGCAGCTGCTGGTGGCATAGATATAGCGCATCTGGTTGGCCGCGTCCGGGTGCCGGGAGACGAACCCCTGGACTGCGTCCTCATCCCCGCTGAGGATGCTGTGGCGCAAAATTTCCAGCCGCTCCATCCGTTTCAGGCTCCGGTTGGAGACCCAGGTGCCACCCAGCAGCAGGTAGAGCAGCCCGCCGAAGATGGGGAAGGGGAGAATGATGAGCATCCAGGCGATTTTATAGTCCGGGTGGCCCCGCTTGTTGAGGATATACAGCACCACCAGCATACTGAGCAGGACACAGAACCCGTAAAACAGCACGAAGTACCGTCCACAGGCGAGGATCATCACCAGCAGCACCGCGATTTGCAGCACGATCAGCATGACGGTCAAAACCAGCCGGTGGGTCATCAACCGTGCGATGCGTTTGAAAATGCTCTCTTTGGGGGACTGCAGGTGCTCCCGCGCCGCGTCCAGCCGTTGTTTTGCCCGTTCTTTTGTCTCTGGTTTCATATGGAACTCCTTACCGGGATCTCCGCGGGCCGCCTGGGTCGTAGGGATTTGCTAGTTTGACGGTGTATTGATAGCTGACACATTTGGAACGCTTCACAGGCAACTGACCGCCTGTGGTCAGTTGTCATTGCACATTGCTAATTGCAAATTGCTCATTGTCTCAGCACCACATGCTCCTGCCCCACCAGCTTTTCCAGCGCCCGCACCAGAGAGGCGTGGGTCTGGCAGGCGATGCCGAAGCGCTTTTTGGTGTCGGCGCAGCAGAGAACCAGCTGGTCTGTGCCGGGGAACATGATGAGGTACTGTTTGATTTTGTCCACGCTGGGGTGGTCGATAGAGGGCACCTGGACGAACAACCGCCCCCGCCGGGGCTGCTGCTGGGGAGTCGCCCGGCGCTCACGGCCCTGAGAAGGTGGGACAGCTCCGTCCCGCAGGGACCAGACCCGGTCCACCAGCAGCTGGGGGGCCTTTTCGTCCCGGACAGAGATGCGTCCCTCCGCCACCACGGCCACGCCCTCCCGGATGAGAGGGCCGGATTCCTCCAACACCCGGGCGAAGCACAGCAGCTCGATGGAGCTGGTGTCGTCCTCCAGGGTGACGTAGGCCATGAGAGTGTCGTTGCGGGTGGTCTTGCGGCGGACGGTGGTGATGACCCCCGCCAGCCGGAGCCGCTGTTCATCGTGGTAGGTCTGGGGGCCGTCCTCCAGGGCGAAGTCGTTCATCACGGCGCCGATGCGGGCCGCTCCGCTCTGTCTGGCGGCGTCCCGGTACTCGTCCATGGGGTGGCCGGAAAGGTAGAGGCCGGTGGTCTCCTTTTCCATCGCCATCAATTCGGAGGGGCTGAACTCCGGCACGTTGGGCAGCGGCACCTCCTGGGGCGCGTCGTCCTCCCCCAGGCCGCTGAACAGGTCGAACTGTCCCTCCAGGTTGCGCTTCCGGGCGCTGGCCACGGCGTCCATCACCGGGTTCATCACCTGGATGAGCTGGCTGCGGTACGCCCCCAGCCGGTCAAAGGCTCCACAGCGGATGAGGTTCTCCAGGGCACGGCGGTTCAGGTCGTAGTCGTAGAGCCGCTGGCAGAAGTCCTGGATGCCCCGGAAGGGGCCGCGCTCCTGCCGGTTTTCCACCAGCTTTTCGATGAAGGTGCGGCCCACCCCTTTCACCGCCGCCAGACCGAAGCGAATGTTGTCGCCGCTGACGGTGAAGTCCGCCCCGGACTCGTTGATGTCCGGGGGCAGCAGCTGGATACCCATGTCCTTGCAGGCGCTGATATACTCGGCGATTTTGGTGCTGGAGTCCAGCACACTGGTCAGCAGGGCGGCCATGTACTCGTGGGGATAATGGCACTTGAAGTAGGCCGTCTGGTAGGCGACAATGGCGTAACAGACCGCGTGGGCCTTGTTGAAGGCGTAGTTGGCGAAGTCGTAAATTTCCCCGTAAATGGCCTTGGCGGTGTCCTCCGGGATGCCGTTTGCCACACAGCCCTTGATGTTCCGGGCCGGGTCGCCATAGATGAAAGCGTGTTCCTCCTGCTGGATCTGCTTGGCCTTCTTTTTGGAGATGGCCCGGCGCACCATGTCCGCCCCGCCCAGAGAGTACCCGGCCAGCTGCTGGAAGATCATCATCACCTGCTCCTGGTAGACGATGCAGCCATAGGTGACGGACAAGATCGGCTCCAGCATGGGGTGCCGATAGGTGATTTTAGAGGGGTCCAGCTTGCTGGCGATGAAGCGGGGAATAGATTCCATTGGCCCCGGGCGGTACAGGGCTACGATGGCGGTCAGGTCTTCAATGCTGGAGGCTTTCATCTGGACGCAGACGTTGGTCATGCCCGCCGATTCCATCTGGAATACCCCGGCGGTGTGGCCCTCCTGAAGCATCTGGAAGGTTGCAGGGTCGTCCTCCGGGATGGTTTTCAGGGAGAAGTCGGGAACTTTTTTTCGGATGAGCTGCTCCGCATCGTCCAGGATGGTCAGGTTCCGCAGGCCCAGGAAGTCCATCTTCAGCAGGCCCAGTTCTTCCAGCGTCGTCATAATATACTGGGTGACGATGCTCTCATCGTTCCGCGCCAGGGGGACGTAGTCGTACACCGGGCGGCGGGTGATGACCACCCCGGCGGCGTGCTTGGAGGCGTGGCGGGGCATCCCCTCGATTTTCCGGCTGGTGTCGATGAGTTCCCGCACCCGCTCGTCGTTTTCGTATTTGTCACGCAGCTCCTTGGACAGCTTCATAGCGTCGTCCAGGGTGATGTGGAGGGTGGAGGGTACCAGCTTGGCCAGCTGGTCCACCTCGTTATAGGGGAAGTTCAGCACACGGCCCACGTCCCGCAGGACGCCCCGGGCGGCCATGGTGCCGAAGGTGACGATCTGGGCCACGTGGTCGCTGCCATAGGTCCGGTTCACGTAGTCGATGACCTCGCCCCGGCGGCGGTAGCAAAAGTCCATATCGATATCCGGCATGGTGACCCGCTCCGGGTTCAGAAACCGCTCGAAGTAGAGGCCGTACTTCATGGGGTCCACATCGGTGATGTCCATGCAGTAGGAGACGATGGACCCGGCGGCGCTGCCCCGCCCCGGCCCCACGGGGATATCCTGGCTCTTGGCGTAGCCCACAAAGTCCGCCACGATGAGGAAATAGTCCACGAACCCCAGTTGGGAGATCATCTGCATCTCGTAATCCAGCCGCTCCCGGTAGCCGGGCGGGTCGTTGGGGTAACGGCGGGCGTAGCCCTCGTTGCACAGCTTGGCGAACAGGCTCTCTCCGTCGTAGCCCTCCGGGTAGTGGAATGCGGGCAGGTGGTAGTGGCCGAACTCGAACTCCATGCTGCACCGCTGGGCGATTTTTGCGGTGTTCTCCAGGGCTTCGGGATAGTCCGGGAAGAGGGCGGCCATCTCCGCCTCGCTTTTGATATAGAACTGGTCGGTCTCGAACCGGAGGCGGTTGGGGTCCTCCACTGTCTTGCCCATCTGGATGCACATCAGCACGTCCTGGGCCTGGCTGTCCTCCCGGGTCAGGTAGTGGGCGTCGTTGGAGGCCACAAGAGGGATGCCGGTCTCCCGGTGGAGGCGGAGAATCCCCTCGTTGACCGCCGCCTGCTTGGGGATGCCGTGGTCCTGAATCTCCAGGTAGTAGTTTTCCTCCCCCATAATGTCCTGCATCAGCAGAGCGTGGGCTTTGGCGTCCTCGTAGCGGCCCTGATCCAGCAGCCGGGGGATTTCCCCCGCCAGACAGGCGGACAGCGCGATAAGGCCCTCGTGGTGCTGCCGCAGCAGGTCCAGGTCGATGCGGGGGCGGTTGTAAAAGCCCTCGATGTTGGCCTGACTTACCATGTAGGACAGGTTTCGGTAGCCCTCCTCGTTCTTGCACAGCAGAACCAGGTGGCGGGCCTCACTGTCCAACTCCTTCACCCGGTCGAAGCGGGTTCGGGGGGCCACGTAGACCTCGCAGCCGATGATGGGCTTGACGCCCTCGGCCTTGCACGCCTTGTAAAAGTCCACGCAGCCGTACATATTGCCGTGGTCGGTGATGGCCACGGCGGTCTGGCCCAACTCCTTGACCCGCTTCACCAGCCCGGTGATGCGGCAGGCCCCGTCCAGCAGGGAAAATTCGGTATGCACATGGAGGTGAACAAAGGCCATGACGACGCCCTCCCGGGGAAAGAAAGATAATCAAGCTATAGTATACTACGGAGCGGGGGTTTTTACAAGAATGGAACGGGAAAATGGGAAAATCCAAGGAAGCAGGGGAGAGGGACACTCGTTTGGATTCGCTTCGATTCCTAAGGAGTATACACCTTCGACCGAGAGGAAGCAAGGACAACAGACGAAAGCGGTTTTGAACTTTCTGTGATGGGGAGGGGGATCTGAAAAGAGAGGAATACATGCTATCTATAGGGAACCCTGTCCCTGAAAAAGGAGCTGCTCCCAACCGGAAGCAGCTCCTCTGACACCTATTTTGTTTTCGTCCCGCCTGAAACAGACGCCTCCAGCAAGGCCAGTGCCTTTTGGTACTTTTCCGCCCGCTGGCGGTCCTTCTCTGTGGCGGCCGCCAGCCGGGTCAGGTCGCTGTTGTGCCGCAGGTCGGCAGCCTTGACTGCCCGGGCGATGGGGTTGACTGAGAGGGTGTGGACGTAGTCCAGATAGGGGATCGCGGGGTCACGGGTCAGCAGAGCCAGCGCTTCCAGCACCGGCGCGGGAAAGCCCTCCAATTCCAGCGCCGACAGCGTCCATTCGGTGTCCTCTACCACATCGTGGAGCAGGGCGGTGGTGCAGGTCAGTTCGTCCTCCATTTGCTCCGCCAGATGATAGGGGTGGAAGATGTAGGGCAGACCACTCTTGTCCCATTGCCCCAGGTGCGCGTCCCAGGCCAGCAGCAGGGCCTTTTTCGTCAGCGGTGTGTAGATCATGGCTGCGGAATGGCAACATAGGCAATGCGCACGCTGCCGCCGACCGTCTGGCGATGCTTTTTATCCTGCGCGGCTAGCTCACTGTCCTTACGGATGGCCCACATACAGCGCTTTTTGACCCGGTCGATGAGCTGCCCCAGGGAGTCCTTTTCAAATGCAGAGACGGCGGGCTTACTCTGGCGCAGGCTGGGGTCCCACCCGGCCTGGACGAACACCGGCCCTGCAAAGGTCTTGCGGCGTACTTCACCGTTGACCACGTCCAGCACATGGACCGTGACCTTGCAGTCCTTTACCTGGCCCAGCAGCAGGGTGAACACCGAGGGGCTGCGGCTGAGGATGTGCTGGGCGGCGGTGGCCTTGCTCAGCACGCCGGAGATCTGGTTCAGGCGGCTGGCCAGACTGCGGTTCTTTTGCCGGAGGATGTGGTCTGTCAGCCAGCAGTAGTTGACGCCGCCGAAAATGGTCAGGCCGCAGCAGGCCCAGACCAGCCCCTGGTCCTGGTCGGAGAAGACCTTCCGCCCCCGGTCCAGGTGCAGATGGAGCGCATCGGGCTGGAAGGTCAGGCGGCTGTCGGCTGCGGTAGCGATGCCGTTTTGGTTGGCAATCAGACAGATATAGGACATGAGAACCACCTTTCTTTTTTTGAACGAGAAGTGACAGAAGAATTGAACAGTTTCCACAGGGTTTTGCACAGAACAGCCGGGAGGGCGGGAGACTTTCCGGTTCTTTTTTTCGGAAAATCAGGAAAAAGGAGAGAGGAACTGACATTTTTGAAAGCCGTAAAGGAGTTTACCCTACCGCCCGGGGCAGAAAACCCGGTTTCGGAACGAAACCCATCAAAAAGATTATAACCGGAAACGCCAAAAAAAGCAACTCATTTTCGCATGGCGGAGTGCGGGGCAGAAACTCTTTCGGAAAATTTCAAATTTTCATTGACAAAGCCAAACTTGTCCGCTATAATAATCCCTGCGTGGAAAAGACCATTTGGAGAGATGTCCGAGCGGTTTAAGGAGCCAGTCTTGAAAACTGGTGACCCCGAGAGGGGCCGTGGGTTCGAATCCCACTCTCTCCGCCAGAAGATTTCTCCATCACACAAAATTTCATCTGGTGTTATCATTCTACCACTTTGCAGAAGTACTCAAGTGGCCGAAGAGGCGCCCCTGCTAAGGGTGTAGGGCGGGAGACCGTCGCGAGGGTTCAAATCCCTCCTTCTGCGCCAAAAATCCGTTGAACTTGTTGAGAGTTCAACGGATTTTTTCGTTTATCGGGCTTTTTTGGGTCAAAAAGTAGGAATGTGAAATTTTACACCCCATTTTATACCCCTTGTCGCGGCGATTTTATCCACATCAATGATGATACCCAAGTCTTTCAGTGGGCCTTTGAGGACGCCGGTCAGCGAGCTTTTTCCCGCGCCGTTGACGCCGCCAATGATGGTAAATGTTTTCATGTGGGACACTCCTCTTTGCTACGCTATTTATTCCCCTGTGTGCAGCGGCTTTTTCTCGTATTTGCCGGAGGCCACCATATCATCGGAGATGTCCACCAGCTTTTGCAGCCCTTGGGTGTTGAGCTGTTTGGCGTTGCGGTTTAGTTCGTCCAGCTGGGGGTCGGTGTCAGTGATGGTGAGGTGCATTTTCTCTGTGTTTGAGCGCTCCGTCAGATAATCCATGTCGATGTTAAAAATATCTGCGATTGCCTCACGCGTTTCCAAATCCGGCTCTCTCTTTCCGGTTTCATACATTCCAACGGCACTTCTGGAAATTCCAAGAGCCGCTTTTTCAAAACACTAAAAAATGGCATCTTTTTCATTGGAAAAGCGTGCCAGTCACCCCAGCACGCTTTTTCGCAACGCTTGCCGACGCCTACGTCTTACTCGCCTCAGGCGTCCAGCATGGTCTCCGCCAGAATGCCATAGCCCCGGGTGGGGTCGTTGACGAGAACGTGTGTCACCGGATGATACCTACACAAATTGCCGTTTCTGTTGTGTTTCCTCAAAATTTGAACTGCATATGCCGATTTACGAAGGCAAAAAGGACGAAAGCGTACCGGCGCGTCTGGTGCGCTTTCGTCTGTTAAAGTGACACTATCATTTCCGTTTTTACCCATACATAAAAGACTGAGCGTATGTCGCCCCACCACGGGGCAGATGTACGCTCTTCCTTTTTGCCCAAACCAAAATGGAGGGATTCTAAGATGGAAAATCGCAACTACACCCAGGACGGCTATTCGCTGGACGGCGAAGCCGCAGTCTGGTACGACAAAAACCGGGACGGGAAGTTCCCGGACTGCCGGTTCTGCCGGTATCACATCTACGGGAGCCGGGGCGTCCGGTGCCGCTACAAGCGCTGCCCCTACCGCAAGCACAACCGCCGCAAAGGAGAGAAATAAAAATGCCAGTATTTCGCGTTGAGAAAAACACCAACTATACGACTATGAGCAACTACCACTTGAGAGACCAGAAGCTGACGCTGAAAGCAAAGGGGCTGCTCTCCCTCTGCCTGAGCCTGCCGGAAAGCTGGGATTACAGCGTCCGGGGGTTGGTGGCCATCTGCAAAGAGGGCAAGGATTCCATCGTCAAGACCTTGCAGGAGCTGGAGCAGTGCGGCTATCTGGAGCGGCACCAGTTACGCCAGGACGATGGCAAAATGGGCGGCATTGAGTACGTCATCTATGAAATGCCCCATGCTCCGTGTACGGAAAAACCGCGTGCGGAAAACCCGGACGCGGATACCCCGGATACGGCAAAACCGGATGCGGAGAAACCGCGTCCGGGAAACCCGCCACAATTAAATAAAGAACAATTAAGTAAAGAAGAATTAAATACTGACTCAAATAAAAGAAAGAAGGAGAAAGAGCCTCGCCACCAACACGGGCAATATCGTAACGTGCTTTTGTCGGAGGCTGAGTTTCAAGATTTCCAGGCAGAGTTTCCTCTGGACTACCAGCAGCGCATTGAGCGCCTGTCGGAGTATATCGCCTCCACCGGCAAGACCTACAAGAGTCACCTTGCCACCATTCGGAGCTGAGCGCGGCGGGACAAGCAGAAACGCCCGGAGAAGCCGACGTACAGCCACGAAAATTACACATTTGAAGGCGGTGACAGCTTATGACCGATTGTGTGAAGATGGAATCAGGTGATGAAGCCTTCTTGCGGGAACTGGCGGAGATGAACCGGCGCAGCCAGATTCGCAGTCTGAAAACCAGCGGTATTCAGGAACCAGCGCTGGCAAATTGGACGTTCGCCAGCGCGGAGGACAGCCCCAGCATCCAGATGGCGCGGCGGTATGTGGAACACTGGCCGCAGATGAAGGAAAATAATCTGGGGCTGCTGCTCTGGGGTGACGTGGGGACTGGCAAGTCTTTTACCGCGGCCTGCATCGCCAACGCTCTGCTGGAGAACGGGGTCCCGGTGCTGATGACCAACTTCTCCAAAATCCTCAACAAAATGGGCGGGATGTACTCAGAGCAGCGGTATCGGTACATCGCTTCGCTGGCAGAGTACGAGTTGCTCATCATCGACGACCTGGGCATCGAGCGCAGCACGGATTACGCGATGGAGCAGGTTTACGCCGTCGTGGACGAACGGTACAAGTCCAACAAGCCGCTGATCGTCACGACCAACCTGACCATCAGTCAAATTCGTAACGCCGAAGATGTGGCCCACGCCCGTATCTACAGCCGTGTGCTAGAGCTGTGTACCCCGGTGCAGGTGCGGGGTACAGACCGGCGAACAGCCATCGGGCGGGATAAGCAGACGATGGTCAAAGAGCTGCTCTTTGGACTTTGAGGGGGTGATTCCGATGTGATAAGAAAGAGTTGCCCCGAAATCCAGAAAGAAACGGAGGTGAATCCATTTCGCGGTGCGGCAATTTTCCAAGTACAAGCTGGCGGCAGGAAAAACGGCGAAAAGCATCAATATTTCCGCCGGTGCGCGGCTGGCCCCCTTCGACATCGAAGAATTGCGGGAAATCACCGCCTACGACGAGCTGGAGCTGGACACGCTGGGAGATTGGAAGACGGCGCGGTTTCTCATCATGTCGGATACGGACGGCACCTTCAATTTTCTCATCTCCATGATTTACTCCCAGCTTTTCAATCTGCTCTGCGAAAAAGCCGATGATGTGTATGGCGGGCGGCTGCCGGTTCATGTGCGGTGCCTTATCGATGAGGCGGCAAACATCGGTCAGATACCCAACCTGGAGAAGCTGGTGGCGACCATCCGAAGTCGTGAGATTTCCGCCTGTCTGGTGTTGCAGGCCAGGAGCCAGCTCAAGGCCATCTACAAGGACAACGCTGACACCATCATCGGCAATATGGACAGCCAGATATTCCTGGGCGGCTCTGAGCCGACCACGCTGAAAGAGCTGAATGCTGCGCTGGGCAAAGAGACGATTGATATGTTCAACACCTCGGACACCCGTGGCAACAGCCCCTCTTACGGCACAAATTATCAAAAGACTGGCCATGAACTCATGAGCCAGGATGAGCTTGCCGTCATGGATGGCGGCAAATGTATCTTGCAGCTCCGGGGCGTCAGACCATTCCTCTCAGACAAGTACGACCTGACCCAGCATCCCAACTACAAGTACACGTCCGACGCCGACCCAAAGAACGCTTTCAATATTGAATCGTTTCTTCACCGCAGGATGCACCTGCGTCCCACCGATGAGTTTGAGGTCATTGATGTGGACGCTGCACAGGAGACCTCTGTGGCCTCCGCAAAATCATAAAGGGCTATCGCCCGGAAAGGAGTTCCCTATGGCTGAGAATGACCGCACAGCGGCGGGTGGCACAGACCGCCCGGAAGTGACTATCAAGTTCGGCAAAGGACTGGTGGGTGAACCGTTTACCTCGAAAGCCGGTAAGCATCTGGTGGAGGTGAGTATTCCCAATCAGGACGCAGATGACCATCGCCCCTGGCAGACCTTCGTGGTCGCCCCCGGCATGATCCACGACAACAAATTCGGCAAAGGCGTCTGGATGAAGCTGCCGGAGGACGGCCAGACCAAGGTTTCCCGTCCCGTCTTGCAGGGGCAGGACGAGACCGGCAGGAACGTCTGGAGCAGAGAAAGCAGGATGGTTCCCAACACGGAACTGAAATCTATGCTGGAAGCCTACAAGGAAAAGAGCCGGGATTCCGTACTTTCCGACCTCTCCAGCAAGCGGACAGAGTCGACGCACACTGCGCCCAAACGTGCCGCCCGCAACAAGGAAGCCTCCCGGTAAGGCAACTGATACCAAGCCCTCCCCGCCCGTGGATGAACGGGATATGGGGAGGGCATCTTTTTTCGCTCAAAAACAGGTTCTTACCGTTTCAAAACGGCGGTTTTTGCTGAAGGAGGTGGCTTTATGAAACGGATTCGCAGTCCCACCCCATGACACACAGGAAACAGAAAGCGTATCAAAAAATTAAAATGGAAAGGAGTGGAGACCGGATTTGGGCCTCGAATATCGGGGCTTGCTTTCCTGCTTCCTGAACAAAATGAGCTTTCTATCGAAACAATTCCGGTTTCCGATTTATGATTTATGGATTTCTTCAATAGTGCAGTAGACGTGTTGCAGACTCTCGTTGTCGCCCTCGGCGCTGGCCTCGGTATCTGGGGTGCCATCAACCTGCTGGAAGGTTACGGCAACGACAACCCCGGTGCCAAGAGCCAGGGAATGAAGCACTTGATACCCTCTTAGTTGGAACAATTTTAAGAAAGGAAACGCATAATCCAGACGCAAAAAATGGTGGTTAGGCAAGCGGATGTTGTGAAATCACAAGAACTGTGATAGAAT
>JAJQAS010000110.1 GCA_021203685.1 Clostridiales bacterium
CAACAAGCTGGTTATGGTTGTCCGGGTCTTTCAGATAGCCATAGCAGGCAAAGGCACCGATGAACTCTCCTTTTTTTCGCTTAATCTCCAGATGGCTTCGGATTTTGACCGACAGATCTCTGCAATAAGAATCGTTGATCAGGTTCTTAAAGGGCATCACAATGTCATGGGCCGTATCTGCGTCCAGGCTGTCATAGTTGTCGTTGACAGCGATAAACCGGACGCCCAGCATGGGAAACAGCTTTTCCAGGTATCGCCCTACCTCAATATAGTTCCTCCCAAATCTGGACAGGTCTTTCACGATGATGCAGTCAATCACGCCCTTTTTGACATCCTCCAGCATGGCCTGAAATGCCGGGCGGTTAAAGTCGGTTCCCGTATATCCGTCATCTTCCCGAATAGATACGATTTGGATTTCCGGCCTGGACTTCAAATACTCCAGGATCAGACTCTTTTGATTGGAGATGCTGTCGCTTTCGATTTTGGAGCCTGTGACTACATCCCCGTCTTCCTTGGATAATCTCAGATAGACGGATGCCTGATATACAGATTTTTTCTTGATTGCCACGGTACATCCACCCCTTTCTTATCATTATCAAAGGAAATACTGTAAGCGGTGGCGGCTGCGGACAGGCAGTCGCCACGGGAGCGATTTTGCTCCTCGCACTTACAGTATAATTTCAGTCTGATTTTCGGGCAATGATGTCACATGGATGCCTGAACCATGAGTGCAAACATATCATTGACCGTCCGCCCGTTGTGCAGGTAATCAAACTGCACAACCACATTTCCCACCTTATAAAGATATAAATTCGAGGTCTGCTTTGCCAGCTCCGCCAGCTTCACATGATTCTGAGCGTCTCTGGCCACTTTTACGCTGGAAAGCTCCGCCAGAGAGGACTTGTCCACGTCAAAAATCTTCGCATCTACCCATTCCTTTGACATTAGTTGCTCACACCACCTTCACTTTCTTATCCCATAACTATTAGGAAGCAGCTTGAAATATGACAAGCGCTTCGCTAATCCACAGCTACAGAATCTGTCTGAGCCGTACTGTTGTCTGGCCCGGGTAACGCCATCTCCACCTGAACACACCGACTGATCTCCGCCATATGCTTGTCCGACAGGTGCGCCATATAGCGGATGATGTCTGACTTGTTGATGGTATCTGGTTGCTCCGCCAGAACCTGTGAAGGGTACGGGATACCCCTCACGTTATTCAGCGTGTAGTGGGTAGGCTGGTTGGGCTTCTTGTTCACCTTCGAGGTCAGCTTGACCACGCTGAGCGTGGGGCTGTGCCGGTTGCCGGTGTTGTTTTGCATGACCACGACAGGGCGGATGCCGCCCTGGATGGAGCCACG
The DNA here is from genome assembly GCA_021203685.1 of Clostridiales bacterium. Taxonomy (GTDB): domain Bacteria; phylum Bacillota; class Clostridia; order Oscillospirales; family Oscillospiraceae; genus Onthomonas. The sequence goes on from JAJQAS010000110.1 coordinate 1,362, forward strand.
CCATGCGCCGCAGTCGGCGAGATACACGTCGCCACGGCGGTACCTGCACAAATCGAACGCTGCGAATAGGAGATGGCTGACAGACTTCCCAACGGGCGTAGAAGCCCTTGAAAGCGGAGGTCAGACCATTACTCTCCTATTCTAACAGCTTAGGCAACGAGATGTCCCATGCCTATGGCTGGCTGCCATAACCAAGGGGCAAATATTATAGTAACAGAAAGCGGCCTATGCGGAGTACCGTGAGGCCAGAAAACAGATGCAGGATTATCTCATCGCACGGAAAAATGTCGAGGCGATTTTGGGGGTGGAGCAGGAGGAACAGCGCAGGCAGCAGGAACAGCAGCATAATACTGACAGATGATATTGCCCCGGTGCGGCACCACAAGATTGTGGTTGCCGTACCGGGGCTTTTATGCGTTACCAACCTGTTTCAATCGCATTTTGAGTATTAGTGGTTCCTGTCATCTGTGGCCAATACCAGTCGGCAAACAGTTTCTGAATGATGTCCAACAGGTCCTCGTCTGGCAGAGCTTTTGGGTTTTGTATGTGGCTTGCTATTGCAGAAAAAACGCTGAAAAAGAACATATTCGTTACAGCCTCTTTCTTGGGTGTGTCTGCAATCTGCGTATTTATATTGTCAATTGTTTTTTCTCTCATTCTCCTGATAAAGTGAGAAAGGTTTTGCTCTGACGTCAGGACAGATATACGCACAGGGTCTTCATTGAAGCACTTGATGAAAATCTCAAAAAAACGCCTGTCGTATGCTCCATTCCCTGCCTCATGTTCTGCTAACGCTGCTCTTGTCTTCTCGAAAAAGCTATCCTCTGCATATTCTACCAGAGCAAAGACATCCTTGAAGTAGCGATAAAAAGTTGCCCGGCTATACCCAGCTAAATTTATAATCTCGCGGACAGTGATTTGCGTTATATCGTTTTTCCTTGCAAGCTGGAAGAATGAATTGACAAGGTTTTCTCTTGTGGCATCTGTGATTTCTGGTTGTTTTTTCATATCGTTCTCCTGTAACCATATACATACCAAATAAGCAATCGCTTCTTTTTGCTATGTGTAAGTATCATCATTTTACAGCAACGCCTCACGAAAAACAAGTGACATCAGCTTATCATGAGACATTTGTCTTGAATTGTCACTTGATGAACACTGCACAGCACGGTATAATATCATTGTAAGACACTTGTAATATAATTTATCAGTTAGAATTCACAGTCAAAACCGCTATAGGGTCAGCAGAGACCCTACCATCATGAAGCCGGGGTAAGGAGGCTATTATGACATTACAGGAAGCAATGAGCACACGGCACAAGGTGAGCAAATACAAGGATACGCCATTGTCGGCGGATGTCGTCCGGCAGCTCAATGACAGAATCAAAGCGCAGAATCAGGAACACGGATTGAATATTCAGCTTGTCACGGATAACAAGGAGGCAATGCCGGGAGTTATTGCAGCGCTCATGTCAAAAGGCGTCAAAAACTACATCATCCTTGCAGGGCCTGATACGCCGGATGTCGATGAGAAGCTGGGGTACAGCAGTGCTGATCTGATGCTTTACGCACAAACACTTGGTTTGAATACCTGGTGGATTGGCGGTATGTATAGCCGCAAGGGAGCGAAGAAGAACTCTAATGCAGGAGACAATGCTAAAATCATTGGGATCGTAGTGGTTGGCTATGGTGAAAACCAGGGTGTACAGCACAAATCCAAAGCTGCATCAGATATATCCTCCTACGAAGGTACCTCTCCGGAGTGGTTTAAGGCGGGGGTTTCTGCTACACTTTTGGCTCCGACAGCAATGAACAAGCAGGCTTTTACCATCAAGGGCAAGGGCAATAAGGTGAGTATGGCCTGCGATAACGGCTCCTATTCCGGTGCTGATCTCGGAATCGGCAAGTATCATTTTGAGCTTGGTGCTGGCAAGGACAATTTTGAGTGGATGTAAATGTATCATGCACTTGAGTTGTATTGATTTCTTATTTGCAGAGAAGCACTACACTGACAGGTAATAAGAACCGGCAGGTCGTCACAGAAAATCGTGGCGACCTGCCGGGATTTTTTATTTACTATTCAAACTATTTCCCCACACGGCAAGCTCCGTCAAAATCGGAATCAGCGAGCGAACGGAGTCTGTAATTTCATATTCGACCCGAATCGGGACTTCCATATACTCAGTCCTTTTTATAAGACCGTCCTCCTCCAGTTCCTTTAAGGATTTCGAAAGCATGGTGTTGGAGATGCTGCCCATTTTTCGCTTGATGTCATTGTATCTGGTGGGACCGTCGTTCGACAGCGAACACAAAATGGACATTTTCCACCTTCCGCCTATCGCATTCATTGCTTTCTGCAAAGGACATCCCACAGTGCAGGGACAAACATGCTCGTTCGCCATTTCATTTCCTCCTCCATAAATCAGTTTTTTCTTACCTGCTCCACAAAAACTGCGTAATTGACTTGTGCTTCTCCTATAGCTATAATGCATTATAGCAGATAACAATTTAAGAATAAAGCATTTTTTAGGAGTGCTAAACAAGCGAGATTTTATATACGCACGACTGGAGGAACACATCATGGAAAAATCAAAGGTAGCTGTGCGCTACTTTTCCAAATCCGGAAATACAAAAAAGCTGGCAGATGAGATTGCAAGAGCGGTCGGCTGCAAGGCGGAACAGATCCCTGCGCCTGTCAGCGGTAAGGTAGACATTTTGTTCCTGGGAGCCTCCGTTTACTGGGGCGGCGTCAGCTCCGAAGTGAAGGAATACATCCAGACCTTGGACAAGGACAACATCGGCAAGGTCGTGGTTTTCTCTACTTCCGCATTGGCGGAGAGAGCTTTCCCACAAATGCAGAAGAAATTGCAGAGCTGCGGCATTCAGGTTGAAAGCAGGAACTTTTATTGCCGGGGAGAGTTCACTGCGCTTCATAAAGGACGTCCGAATCAGGAGGATTTGAACGCCGCAAGGAAGTTCGCAGCAGAAATGATTGAGGAACTTCACTGAGCAAAGCGCACGCTCATGGATCGTCTTATCAATTTTCTTGTAAAGTTCTTCGTTTTCCTATCTCGATTTGCCCCCATTCTCTCAAAGCTTGGTTTTGTTGACTATAGGGACTTTGGGGATTTGGAGAAGGAACCAAAGCTGCACATCCTGCTGGTGGGCTACAATGGAGCCAGAAATACCGGCGCAGATGTGCGGGTAGCGGAAATCGTGAAGCAGCTTCAGCAGCGCCTCGGCAAAGAGAAAGCGCAGATTTCCGTCATGACGCTGGATGAAGAAAACATCCGCTGCTATTTTGATTCCGACATCCAGCTCGTTCCGTTCAGCTCCATCTTTTTTGTAGATGTCTTTCGGGCCTGCTGCGCCAATCATGCCGTGATTCTGTGCGAGGGTTCCACCCTCAAAAGCAAGTTTGCCAATGCGCTTACCCTGTATTTCTGCGAGGCGGCTGGCATTATGAAAAACCAGCACAAGCCCTGCATCGCCTGTGGCTCAGAAGCCGGTGAGATGGACGCATTCCTGGAGCGCACGGTAAAGCGGCTCTGTTCGGATACTTATTTTATCGCCAGGACCCAAAACTCTCTGAATCAGATTCAACGATTAGGTCTGAAAGGTCATTTGGGAACGGATGCCGCATGGAAATTTGACAGCTCCCCCCATGCGGGATGGGCGACCACACAGCTGCGGCAATCCGGCTGGGGCGGTACTGCGCCGCTTCTGGGCATTGCACCCATCAACCCCTTTTGGTGGCCGGTCAGACCATCGCTGACAAAGTGGGTGAAATCGAAGCTCACCGGCAATCATTCATTGCAATTTCAGCTGTGGTACTTCTTTAGCTGGTCGAAGCAGCGGGAACAGCAATTTGAGCATTATCTGGATGCCATCGCCCATTCGGTGAATGAATTTGCGGCAAAGCATCCCTGTCATGTGGTCATACTCGGTATGGAGCGTCTGGACGCAGATGCGTGTAACAAACTGAACGCCAGGCTCACGAAACCGGCTTCTGTCTATTTGTCCTCCGACCATAACGGCTATGAAATGGCGGCTATCCTGCGGCAGTTGTCGATTTTGATCACCTCAAGGTATCACGCCCAGGTGCTGTCTATGGACGCAAAAGTACCCAGTGTGGCGATCTCAATGGACGAACGCCTGGACAACATCATGCGGGAAATGGATTTGAGCCAGTACCAGCTTCTGCACGCAGATGATACGGAGCTGACTTCAGCGCTTGCAAACGCCCTGGAGTATATTCTGTTTCACCAGGAACAAATCAAAGACAAAATCGGGTTTCAGCTTGTACACTATCAAAACACGGTGGATGAGATGGGAGACTTTCTTACTTCATGGCTGCTTTCTCATGAAAGCCCGACTTGATGCAGAACACACGGAGGGACTGCCGATGTATACCATATTTCTGACCGGTACGACCGGATTCTTGGGGACAGAGGTCATTTCTGAACTCATGCAGACAACGGACGATGTTGTCTATGGCCTCACAAGAGCCGGTTCTGTCTCGGAGGCAATCAACACCCTTACTGCTCTCTGGTACGGACGACCGGAGCTGACAGAGAATCTTGGGAGCCGCATCCTGCCTGTACTTGGGGACATTACAGAAGAAAACCTGGGCCTTTCTGATTCAGATCAGGATCAGCTGATACATGACACCGATTACGTCATTCATACCGCTGCCGTCATCGGCATCAACCACAGCCGCGAGCAGTTTTGGGAGGTCAACGTCACCGGCACAAATCATGTTCTGAACTTTGCCAGGCGTATTCAGGCCGACCACCCGCTCCGGCGGTTTTCCCATGTATCTACCGCATATGTGGCCGGAACAAGAAGCGGACAAATCATGGAGAATTCCCTGACAGACGCCGGGTTTTCCAGTCTGTATGAGCAAAGCAAGTTTGAGGGAGAGCGCCTTGTCGAACAGGCAATGGGGCAGCTCCCTGTCTCTGTTTTCCGACCCGGTCAAATCGTGGGGGATTCCAGAACCGGACGAGTGAAAAATTTCAATACGCTTTACTATCCACTGAAGCTGTATCTGAAACAGCAAATGCGTGTTTTCCCGATCAAAAAGTCCATGCGCATCAACATGGTGCCGGTGGACTATGTGGCAAAATCCATCGTCCGCATCACCTATACGAAGGATGCTGCGGGAAAAACCTTCCATCTGACTGCTCCGGCCTCTGCGCAGCCGACAGTGGCGGAGCTGATCGACGCCGTGCGGGACTGGGCCGAGAAAAATCTCTCCATACGGCTGCCGAAGCCTTTGTTTTTTTCAATCCCATTTCTGAGCAAGGTCGGCGCATCCCGCAATCTGTCAGAGGAAAAGCCTGCGAAAAAGAGCGTCCTGACCAATATGCTCTCTCTGGCTCCCTATTTCACAGAGGATAAAATATACGACACGACAAACACCGAACGGTTTATGGGAGCCTATTGTCTGGACTGGAGGGAGTATCTGCCAAATCTCCTTGCCTATGCCACCAGCCGGAATTTCCTCGGCCACAACAGCCGAACCGTGTTTGAGCAGGTGCGCTTTTGCCTGAACCGGAAAAATACATCTATTTCCTATTACGACGTGACGAATAACGGTATCCGGGAAAGCAGCGCCTCGTCTGTGAATCAGCGCATTGAGGAGACGCTCAGGTCGCTCCAGGCTCTTGGCATCGGTTCGGGCAGCAGAGTCGCCATCAGCGGCATCAACAGCGTCACCTATTTTGTTCTGGATGTGGCCATTGGTCTGTCCGGTGCCACCAGCGTGCCGTTGTACTATACCACCCCCGCCAACGAACTGGATGAGCTGCTGCAAAAAAGCGGTGCGAACTGGTTCTTTATCGGGGACATTCGCATTTTATCCCATGTCAGTGAGATGACTTTCGAGGGGACAATGGTTTCCTTTACGGAAAATGCGCCGCTGCTGGAGGAGACCCGCGTAATGACATGGGGGCAATTCCTCTCTCTGGGGAAGGGGCGGAAAGCCTCGCCTGTGCAGGTCTCCTATCAGGATATGGCCACTCTGCGCTATACCTCCGGAACCACCGGCAATTCCAAGAGCGTGGCTTTTTCTCAGGCGCAGCTGCGTTGGATGGCAGATACAATGGCATCCCTGCTCAGTTTCAAAAGCCGCACCAAACAGGCGACCTATCTGTCCTTTTTGCCACTGAGCCATGTGGTGGAGGGAATATTGGGGGCGTACACGCCCTATTATCTGGGCGCACCGGCGTCTCTCTATTTTCTCAATGATTTTGACAAGCTGGCAGAGACGCTGCCAAAGGTCAGGCCCACGATTTTCTTCTCCATCCCCAGATTTTATGAAAAGATTTGGGATCAGTTGGCCCAGAATAAGCTGGGACGTATCTATATTTCCAGTGAAAACGCCGCACTAAAGCGTATTCTGCGCCCGATACTGAGAAAATCGCTTCTGAAAAAAGCCGGGCTGGATCGGTGCGACCAGCTCATCGTCGGCTCTGCGCCGGTCAGTCAAAAGCTCCTGGAGGATTTCAGAGAGCTGGGTATCGAGATTCACGACGCCTATGGATTGACAGAAGCGCCGCTTATCACGCTGAACCGGCTGGGAGCCAACGACATTACGACAGTTGGCCCTCCGCTGCCGGATACAAAGGTGACGCTGGCGGAGGACGGCGAGATTCTGGTGGAAGGCCCTCAGGTAGCAATGGCCTATGATGGCCGTGAGGACGCCCGCTTGCATACGGGCGACTTAGGAGCTATCACAGCAAACGGACACCTTCAAATCATCGGACGGAAGAAGGAAATCCTCATCAACTCCTACGGAAAGAACATCAATCTGCAAAAGGTGGAGACCCTTTTGCGGGACATTCCCGGCATCAGCGAGGCTCTGCTGGTGGGAGAACAACGGCCCTATTGCATCGCCCTGCTCTGGCCGGAGGATGAAAAGTCGGCTCCGGATGGAGCGACACTGATGGCTGCAATCCGATCTGTCAACGAACAGCTTTCCCACCCGGAGCAGATTAAGCGGTATGCACTGATGTCCAGCCCGTTGAAAATCTCCACCGGGGAGCTGACTCCCAACCTGAAGCTACGTCGAAGCAATATCATGGAGCTGCACCAGGAAACTATTGACGGACTGTATATGCCCACGGCCACGCCGATTGGGGATGTCCTTCTGATTGGAGCGCTGTGATGAACCGGTTGATTTATCGCACATTGTCCAGCCGGTTCGGCGCAAATCTTGAATTGCGAATCCTCATGCGGCAAACGGCGAAAGCCTTCGGTGTGAAAGTGCCGGAGGCTGCCAGGCAGTCCAATTCGGAATTGCTGAGAACCTATGCGCAGTTCACAGCAAAAGAAGCCATGCGAGCCATGCAACATGGGGATACTCTCGAAACGCTGCATCAGGAACTGTATCAGATGGCCTATACTCTGGGGAACCGTCTTCGCCGGTGGCTGAATCCGAAAGAAGAGAAGGACTGTTTTTCTGTTATTACATTGCTCTATCGCAACATTGGGATTCAGATGGAAGAAGAATTTCCAGGAACAATTTGTGTTTGCAAATGCTACTTCAGCGGCTTCTATACGCCGGAAGTCTGCTCTGTCATTTCTGCCATTGACCAGGGGATTTTTGCAGGCATTTATCAGGGCGGCAAGCTGACATTTCATGAACGCATTACAGAAGGCTGTGACGTATGCCGGGCTGATTTCAGATGAAGAATAAGACCTACAAGCCAGGAAGGAGGGGCTGACAGAATGAAAAAAGCAATCGTGATAGGCTCCGGCGCAGGGGGCGCTATGGTGGCCAAAGAGCTGCAAGGCCATTTTCAGGTGACGATATTGGAGGCCGGTGGTGAATTTCAACCCTTTGCCTTTTCTGCTGACAAGCTGGCTGGACTTCGCAAGACCGGGCTGTTTCTGGATGAGCGGATGATTTCCGTGCTGTTCCCGGCTATGCGGGTGCAAAAGGCCACCTCGGATATGGTAATGGTACATGGCAGATGCACGGGCGGCACCACGACTCTCGCCACCGGCAGCGCACTGCGATATGATAAGGGTCTGCTGAAACTGGGTATTCATTTGGATGAGGAATTTGAGGAGCTTGCGCAGGAGATTCCCCTGTCCACTGACCATGAGAAATACTGGTCATCCCAGACGAAAGCCCTTTTTGACACCTGTGTACAGTTAGGCTTTCAGCCAACGCCCACGGGCAAGCTGGTGGACTTTGACCGCTGCGTCCACTGTGGGCGCTGTGTGCTGGGGTGTCGTACAGGAGCAAAATGGGACAGCCGCAAGCTGCTGGCAGAGAGCATCGAAAAGGGAGCCGTACTGAAAACCAACTGCAAGGTGACAAAGCTTGGCATTGACCGCAGTGACAATACCGTACATACCGTTTATGCAAAAGAAGGCGGGAGGCAAACAACTTACAGCGCTGATCTGGTCGTTCTGGCTGCTGGTGGACTGGGAACACCCATCATTTTGGAGAACTCCGGGATCACCTGCGAGGCGACGCTTTTTGTCGATCCCGTTCTTTGTGTGGCTGCGCCGTATCCGGGAGCCGGACAGGATCATCATATTCCTATGCCATTTGTCATGCAGCGAGACGGCTATATGCTTTCTCCCTACATGGATTATCTCAGTTTTTTCTTCAATAAGTCCTGGCGTCTGCCGTCCAAAGATATACTCAGTATCATGATAAAGCTCTCCGATTCGAGCTTTGGCGCCAGCCGCAGCCAGAGGGTGGAAAAAGAGCTGACCCTGACAGACCAGGAGCGGCTGAAAGAGGGCGTGTCTGACTGCAAGGCGATTTTGGGAAAGATGGGCGTTGCTGAGAATGATATATTCCTTGGTACCCTGAATGCGGGGCATCCTGGCGGGATGCTGCCGCTGACATCGGAGGAATCAAAGAGCTTTCACAATAGACGCTTACCCGAAAATCTGTATATCGCCGACGCTACACTGCTACCGGAGTCAATGGGAAATCCTCCGATTTGGACGATTCTCGCTCTGGCAAAGCGTATCGCAAAGGTATGTACGGAGGCCATAACCTGATAACATATGTCCGCTATACGCAATCCATGCCGTTTTAAGGTAAAATCCGGCAGGTCGTCACAGGAAATTGTGGCGACCTGCCGGCTATTTTTGCGTTCAGAGACGTTTACAATTTGCTTTTCAGCAGCCCCAGCACGTCAGCGATTTTCTCCACCGGTTCCGGGTTTTCACTGTTCAGCCAGTCATAGAGGACGGAAAAGGTACCCTGAAAGACGAATTGGCGGATGTACTTCACCTCCGTCTCTGAATAGCTGCTCTCATCTACCATATTCTGAAAAATAATGCCGATGCTGGGGATGGCGAACAGATGTGCCGCGAACTCCTGCGTGGGAGCGGAGCGGACAAGGAGGCAGAACGGCTCCCGCTGGTCGTACAAATGCTGCAAAGTCAGCAGCAGGGCGTTGGAGTTTTGGGTGATGACCTGTTTTAACTCCTCATCCAGTTGCCGGAGAAAGTCTGATTCGATCTCGCGCAGCAGCTCCTCCTGGCTTCCGTAGTATTTATAGAATGTGGTTCGGTTGATTTCCGACACCTTGCAAAGCTCATAGACCGTGATTTGGCTCAGCGGCTTTTCCTGGAGCAGCTTGAGCAGTCCTGTCTTGAGCATGGTCTTGCTGATGCGTATCCTCTGGTTTTCCATCCCTTTGATTCACCTCGACAAATTTTTGATAACTGTTGACTTTAACACAAATAAGCGTATCAGTGTTGCCCACAGAACATTTTAACGTCAACTGTCTGTTGACTTTGATTGCCTGCGTCTATTATAATGAAATCACAGAGATTTGTCAACTTTTTGCTCTGTAGGAGGTTCATCAAATGAAGTTTTGGAGGCGAAACTGGTATTACATCGGCGGCGTCCTTTTTGTAGTGCTGGCCTTTGTCATGGGGCTGTGGGGCTGCTACCACCTGGACCGGCTCCGGGTCATTTTGATTTTCAGCTGGATGGGGATGCTGATGCATCAGTTTGAGGAATATGCGTTTCCCGGCGGTTTTCCCCTGATTTCCAACATGGCAGGACTGGGCGAGACGGAACACCCGGAGCGATACCCTCTGAATGCAAGGCAGAGTTTTTTGAGCAACGTCATCTTCTGCTACCTGAGCTATATCATCCCCATCTGCTTCCCCAACCTGGTCTGGATGGGAGCCAGCCAGGTGCTGGCCGGTGTGTGGCAGCTACCGGGGCATGGCATCGCCATGAATGTACGGCTGAAAAGCAAATACAACCCCGGCCTGGCATCTACGGCGGTTTTGCAGACGCCGGTGGCGATTTATTACATCTGGTACGTCTGTACTTATATGCCGGAGCAGGCGAGACAACTCTGGTGGGGCATCCCTGGTTCCATCCTCATGCTGCTGCTCACCTTCATCGTCCCCATTCTGGTGATGAAGGACAAAAATTCTCCCTATCCCTTTGAGGATCGGGAGCTGTACGGTTACAACAGAGAACACGTTGCGGCGCTGTGGGAAGAGCGAAAAGCCGCAAAAGCTGCAAAGGAGGACAAATAACAATGGTAAAGAAACTGGACAAATGGTGTGACATCAACTGGATCATCTTCATTTGCGTGACGGGGGTCGTCACCGGCGTATTGGCCGCCATCTTCTGGGACGAAATGCCTCTGGGCGCACAGGGAGCGGTGTTTGTGGCGATGATCATGCCCTTTCATGTGCTGGAGGAGTGGAAGTTCCCCGGCGGCCTCCACATCTTTTACAATGTTCTGTTGGGGCCGAAGGAGGTCGAAAAGCAGCAGCTTGACCGTTTTCCCATGAGCCGCCTGACGGACATGATCACCAACGTGGGGTTGCAGTGGATTCCTCTTTGCTATCTGGTGCTCAGCGTCTTCACCGGCCTCTCCAACGCCACCGCCCTGTGCATGATGCTGCTGTGCTTCATCGAAGTGTGCGCCCACACCGGTGCAGGCACCCTCACCTATTTCTGGCTGAGAAAGGACGGCAAGAAAACCATCTATCACCCCGGCTTCGCCACCTCCTGGATGATGTTCCTGCCCGCAGGGGTTTATATCGTGGCTCACCTGGAGAATATCACCGGCAGCGACTGGCTCTGGGCAATCATCCTGTTCATCATCATGATGCTGATTTGCATTGTTCTGACGGAGACGCCGCTGAAAAAGTGGGTGTACAAGCAGGACAAGGGTGCGTTTGCCTTTGCCGACGCCAAATATTATGAGAAGTACCCCTCTTTCTGGAAGAAGTAATTTGAGGCAAACGGTATGAAATTCTGGAGACGATACTGGTACTGGATCGGCGGCGTTTTGTTTGTGTTGCTGTCCTTTATTATGGGGCTGTGGGGCTGCGAGCACCTGCCGAAAATTCGAGTGATTTTGATTTTCAGCTGGATGGCCATGCTGGTTCATCAGGTGGAGGAATACGGCTTCCCCGGTGGGATGCCGTCCATCACCAACATGGCCGCCTTCCGGGAGAAGGAAGCGCCGGAGCGGTATCCCTTTAACGCGCAGCAGTGCTTTATTTGCAATGTGTTCCTGTGCTACGCCTTCTACATTCTGGCGATTTGTTTTCCCAACGTAATTTGGCTGGGAGCCTCTCAGGTGCTGTGCGTGCTGGTGCAGCTGGCGGCCCACGGTCTGCTCATCAACTTCTCGTTGAAGGATTTTTACAACCCCGGATTGGGTTCCACCGTGTTTTTGCAGCTGCCCGTTGCCATCTACTATATCTGGTATGTCCGTACGACCATGCCGGAACAGGCGTGGCAGCTCTGGGTGGGCGTTCCCGGTGCAATCATCGCCATGCTCATTTGCTTCATCGCCCCGGTGCTGCTGATGCGGAACCGGAAGAATCCCTATCCCTTTGCCGATGAGGAAATGTACGGCTATCAGAAGGAAAAGGTGCTGAAAATCTGGAAGGACAGCAAGCCCTCTCTGCTGCAAAGGGTCGGGCTGAAATAACAACAAATATGAGCTTTTAGCTATTAGCTCTTAGCTTTGTAGTGCTTACCGATTCGCTCTGCACTTTGGGTTTACCGCACAAGACACGAACAATCAACCGATGTTTAACGCTGTTCGCTTTAGCCTGGCAGTGCGTAACTAACAGCTGACAGCTAACGGCTAATAGCTTATTAAAGTGAGGTGCCATATGTCCGAAAAAACGGTTATCTATTATTACTCCGGCTCCGGAAACAGTCTCTCCGTTGCAAAACACATTGGCGAGAAGCTGGGAAATACAACGCTTTTGTCCGTCTACACCCTGCGGGATGTCCCGGAGATTCCGGCGGACTACACCCGAATCGGCATTGTGACCGCCACATGGTTCGTCCGGCCGCCGCGAGTGGTGAAGGAGGTCTGTGAAAAACTCCGCTGCTCCAGACAACAGAAAATTTTCATTGTTGCCACCTGCGGCGGCTATGACGGGTACGTCTGCATCGACCTGAAGGCCATTTTACAGCCCAAAACGGACTTCGCTGTGCAGACCTTTATGCTCCCCATGCCGCCCAACCATATCGTGGGCTTTTCACCCCTGCCGGACTGGGCGAACCGTATTTATCTGAACCATGAGGCCAAGGCTACCGGAAAAATCGCGGAAAAAATTCAATCGGATACACCCACGAGAAACCGCAAGGGTCTCAACCGCAAGGCGCTTGCCTGGGTATCCAAGACCTTCAACGGCTGGCTGGGCGTAGACCGGGACAGCGTGGAGGGCGGCTTCTACACCACCGATGCCTGCACCAAATGCGGCATCTGTGAGAAGCTCTGCAAAAACGGGAACATCCATCTGACCGGGGACGGCCCGGTCTGGGGCCACGACTGCCAGCAGTGCATGGCCTGTATCATGTGGTGCCCCAACCGGGCCATTCGTCACCCCAATGTGCCGGAGAAGCGCAGGCGCTACCAGAACCCGAACGTCACCCTGAAGGATATGACGCAGTCAGAATTTCATGTGGGGGAATGAGGATGAGTTGGACATTAGAGAGCATCCCAGGCCTTTCCGGCAAAGTGATGATCGTGACCGGGGCAAACAGCGGCCTGGGGTTTGAAACGGCCAAAGAGCTTTCCCGCAAAGGCGCAAAGGTCGTAATGGCTTGCCGAAATCCGCAAAAAGCGGAGGCAGCCATGCAAAAGATTTGGGACGATGTTCCGGGCGCAGATTTGGATACCATGCTTTTAGACCTTGCCAGCCAAAAAAGCGTTGCAGATTTCGCAGCCCAGTTCATGCGAAAATACGACCGGCTGGATGTTCTCGTCAACAATGCCGGAATTATGGCGGCCCCATATTCTGAAACCGTTGACGGGTTTGAAAATCATTTTGCGACGAATTATCTCGGCCACTTTGCGCTGACAGCAAGGTTATTTGACCTGCTGGAGGCGACATCTGGCGCAAGAGTCGTCAGTGTCAGCAGCCTTGCCTACTTTTTTGGAAATAAGATCAATTTTGACAATCTGTATTATAAGGACAGAAAGGGTTTTGGCAGATGGCGGGCGTATGGACGTTCCAAAATGGAAATGCTTCTGTTCGCGTATGAAATGCAGCGGCGTCTCGCACGCGCAGGCAAGTCCACAATTTCGCTTGCTGCGCACCCGGGAATTGCGCAGACAAATATCATGCCGACCCAGGCGAATAACAACTTCACGAAGAAGTTCTTAACGCTGGTCGCCAGCTTTTTGAAGCCTACCATCTATGGCGCAATGCCATTGATCCGAGCGGCGACAGATACAGAGGTTGTGGGAGGCGAATACTTCGGGCCGTCAAAGGACAGGATGCCGGACGTTGTCAAGTCAAATAAAGCGTCCCACGATTTGGATACCGCAAAAAAGCTATGGGAAGTTTCCGAAACACTAACGGGACTTCATTATCTGGATGAGACCAGGTAATGCTGAAAGGGCATACTCATAAACCAATCACAGGTCGTCCTCCGGTTACTCCGCGAAATTCTGTGCGCAGTCTCCCGTCTGAAAATCATTCAGCAGCGCTTTTAACTCATCCAACAGCGTTCCCAGCGTCACCTGCTCCATGCTGTCTTTCATGGCGGTCACAGCGTCCAGCATATGCGGATACAAAAGCTGGTAGATATTTTTCCCAACAGGACAGGTGCTGTCTGTCTCATGGAGTTTGAAAATCTCCTCCACATCGTTGGTCTCCACCGCCTGGTACACATCCCACAGTGTAATGTCTTTTGGCTCCCTGGCGAGATGGACCCCGCCGTTTTTTCCGGCAGAGGCTGTCAACAGACCGTTTCTGGACAAATCGAGAAAGATATTCCGAATTGTGACGGCGTTGGAGCCGGTGCTTTCCGCAACGAGGGTGCTTGTCACCCGACGCTTCGGAGATAAAACCGCAACATAGAGCAGAGCGTGAACTGCCGTTGGGAACTTTTTGCTGACACGCATACGACCACCCTTTTCTCGCAACATAAGTATTACCAGAAGTATAACAGATTTTATCTGAAAAATCAAATGTAACACTTGACATTACGATTAAAAGTCACTATAATGTAATTATTCAAATTACATTAAGGAGGACCTCTCTATGCAAACATTGGAAGCCATTGCGAAAAGAAAATCGACGAGGGACTTTGACCCGAACAAGGCTGTGCCGGATGAAGTGGTGGATACCATCGTGAAGGCGGGCTGTCAGGCTCCCATCGGCGGGAACCAGCGGGATTCCCTGCACCTGACGGTCTGCC
>JAJQAS010000170.1 GCA_021203685.1 Clostridiales bacterium
GTCGGGATAGTTCTCATACAGCCATGTGAAGAACAGGTCCTGGTCCCGGCGATAGTCGGCGGGGGTGTATCCGGGAGGGAAGCCGGTGTCTGCCATCATATTCGGCTCGTTGGTGAACTCCGCCGCGTCGATGGGTACGCCGTACTCGGCGCTGAGGCCGAACAGCTTCTCCGCCTCGGTAGGGGGCCATGGCTCGTGGGCGCTGTGCAGGCCGGGGCAATTGGACACGGAGACGATCAGCTTGGCGCCGATGGCCTTGACGAAATCCAGTACGCCGATCCACTGGTCCTTGGTCAGCACGTTCAGGTAGCCATCGGGGACCTGACCGTTGGTGGTGCCGTCGAAGTCATAATAGGTCTTGGTGGCCCAGGTGCCGGAGACCCGCACCCACGCGGCGCCCAGCTCTTTGGCCAGGGCGCGGAGCTTTTCGTTGTACAGGTCGATGGGGGGATAGACCTGCATCAGGTCCTTGTACATGGCGGCAATGCCGTCCTCGGTGGGTTCCACGTGAAATTCCTCAGTGCCTGCGATTTGGCCGGGGGTGTATGCTTTCCAGAAGGTGCCGCCGGTGACCTCGGCAAACTCCACGTTGTAGGACATCATCATGGGGTTGCCGTCCCGCAGAGCGGGCAGGCCCTGGGCCTGGATTTTGATAAACTCTGCCATAAAACGCTCCTTTCATCGCGTCATGCCTGTTGCGCCGCTTCGGAGCAGCGCTTTCCTACTGTCCATTATACACGAGTTAGTTTTGATTCGCAAGGAAACTTTTACAAAAAACGCGGTAAAATCTTCGGGCTTTTGTGCAGAATTTACACATTTGGGATGATACGCCTTAAAACTGGATGACCTCCGGCCCATGGGTGAAGGCGGAGATGGTGGCGGTGGCGTCCTGGAAGTAGAACACAGAGGTGTTCCCCTCCGGGCCGGTGGTGTACATCTCCCGCAGGCTGGGATAGGCGTCCAGCATGGACTCCTGGGCCTCCGTCCGCGGGTCCAGCACCACGGAACCGGCCAGGCGCAGCCATTCGCCGCCCTTCATGGCGCAAATCTCCACCCTGGGGTTTTCCAGCATCTGCCGCTCCACCTGCTTGCCCTTGCCGGTCTGGAGGTACAGCCTGCCCTCAAAGAGATGGATGGTCCCGAAGGGGCGGACGCGGGGCTGGCCGTGGTCGTCGGTGGCCAGGTAATAGGTTTGGGCTTCCTTCAAAAATTCGTAAACGCGGTTCATAGTGCCTTCCTTTCTTGGGGGATTGGGTGTTTGGGATACCATATTATAACACACTCCGGCGCGGAGGACAAGACGGGGGTTGGAACGGCCTATAACCCCCTGACACCGGGAAATTTTCCGTTTTTTGTGGTTGCAATTTCTTCGGGAAACGAGTAAAATACCATAGGGGATAAACCGTCCCCGGTATTTTTGCGCCTTTTCCGAACGATGAGGATGAAAGGAGATGAGACAGGAATGGACGCAGGCGGTCGAAGTCGCAGAGCTGATGGCAATGACGCTCCGGTGCCCTTATGGGTCCCTGTTATCCACCGGTCTCACCCTCCCGTGAGATCGTCGGTTCTGCGAGTGTAGTGCGCAGTTCTGCCTCCCGACTTACTAGTAAGAAGGAGGTAGTTCCCAATGAATATCGAAATCAACATGGAGGAGCTGAAAGAGCTCGTCAAAGACAAGGAGTTTCGCAAGCTGAAATTCCTGCTGGAACGGATGAACGAGGCGGACGTGGCGGAGTTCCTGGAGGACTTGCCCATGCAGCAGTCCGTTCTGGTGTACCGAATGCTCCCCAAGTCCACGGCGTCGGACGTGTTCGCGTTCCTGCCGGTGGAAATTCAAAAGGAGATCATCCTGGCCATCACCGACAAGGAGCTGCAAACCATCGTAGAGGACCTCTACATGGACGACGTGGTGGATATGCTGGAAGAACTCCCCGCCTCTGTGGTCCGCCGGGTGCTGGAGAACGCCACCCCGGAGACCCGCAAGACCATCAACCAGTTTTTAAACTACCCGGAAAACTCCGCCGGGAGCATCATGACGGCGGAATACATCTCCCTGAAACGGGGGATGACGGTCAGCCAGTCCTTTGACTACATCCGCGCCCACGGGCAGGATAAGGAGACCATCTACGTCCTCTACGTCACCGATGCCGAGCGGCACCTGGAGGGCGTGGTCACGGTAAAGGACCTGCTGATGCACGGCTATGAAGTGCCCATCGAGGAATTGATGGACGTGAACGTCATCAGCTGCGTCACCACCGACGACCAGGAAGACGCCGCCAACATGATGAAGAAGTACGACCTGCTTTCTCTGGCGGTGGTGGACACTGAGGACCGTTTGGTGGGTCTTATCACCGTGGACGACGCGGTGGACGTCATGCAGCAAGAGGCCACCGAGGACATGGAGAAGATGGCGGCTATGCTGCCCTCCGACAAGGCGTACCTGAAAACCAGCGTGTTCGACACTTGGAAGGCCCGCATCCCCTGGCTGATGCTGCTGATGATCTCCGCCACCTTCACCGGGGCCATCATTGACAGCTTTGAGGACGCGCTGGCCGTCTGTACAGTTCTGACCGGCTTCATCCCCATGCTGATGGACACCGGCGGCAACTCCGGCTCCCAGGCGTCGGTGTCGGTCATCCGCGGCCTGTCCCTGAAGGAGATCGAGTTCGACGACCTGTTCCGGGTCGTTTGGAAGGAAATTCGCGTGGCGGTGCTGTGCGGCTTCACCCTGGCCTGCGTCAACTTCGTCAAAATTCTCGTGGTGGACAAAATGCTCATGGGCCGGGAGGGGATCACCCTGGTGGTGGACGCAGTGGTCTGCGCCACGCTGATGCTGACCATCATCTGCGCCAAGTGCATCGGCTGTACCCTGCCCATGCTGGCCGACCGTCTGGGCTTCGACCCGGCGGTGATGGCCTCTCCCTTCATCACCACGCTGGTGGACGCGGTCTCGCTGCTCATCTATTTCCAGTTGGCCAGCGCCGCGCTGGGCTTTTGAGGCCCTGCCGCCCAAAATAAAATAAGCAGAAAGAGGAAATGCGCCGTTTTGCGGGCGGGCGTTTCCTCTTTCTGTCCGTTCACAAAAATTTAACAAAATTCTTCCGCAGGAAAGAGGAATTTTCGCCTTTTGCTGCGTATTATTAAACTAGAAGAGTAATTTCGCATTTGTCAAGGGGAAATCCGGCGCTTTTTGAACACTTGTTCCCCCTTGTGGTGAGCAGCTTGGAAAGGAGGGGGACGCTGTGGCAATTCCAGACTCGTTTTTGGACGAGGTCAACGCCCGAACCGACATCGTTGACCTGGTCTCCGGCTATGTCCAGCTGCAAAAGAAGGGCAACCGCTACTGGGCCTGCTGCCCCTTCCACAGCGAAAAGACGCCCTCCTTCTGCGTCTCCCCGGACAAGCAGATGTACTACTGCTTCGGCTGCCACAAGGGCGGCGGAGCCATCAGCTTCGTCATGGAGGAGGAAGGCGCCGGCTTCGTGGACGCGGTGGCGATTCTGGCCCAGCGGGCGGGGCTGCAAATGCCCGAAGCCGACGAAGACAAAGGCCGCCAGAAACAGCGGGAGCGGCTTTACGCCCTGAACCGGGAGGCGGCCCGGTATTTTAACCAGAACCTGAGCAGCCCCCAGGCGGAGAACGCCCGGCGCTATTTGGCTGACCGTGGCCTGTCCCGGCGGACCATCACCAACTTCGGCATGGGCTATGCCTTCAACCAGTGGGACGCCCTCATCAAGGCTATGGCCGAGAAGGGGTACAGCAAAAAAGAGCTGTTGGACGCCGGGCTGGTGGTGGCCAACCAGAAGGGCAACATCTATGACCGCTTCCGGGGCCGCGTCATCTTCCCCATCATCGACCTGCGGGGCAATGTCATCGGCTTCGGGGGCCGGGTGTTGGACGACACCAAACCCAAATACCTGAACTCGCCGGACACCCCCGTCTACAACAAGAGCAAAAACCTCTTCGCCATGAACATCGCCAAGAAGTCCAAGGCGGGGCGGCTGATCCTGACCGAGGGGTATATGGACACCATCTCCCTCCACCAGGGCGGGTTCGACTGTGCGGTGGCCTCATTGGGCACCTCGCTGACGGAAGACCACGCCCGGCTGATGTCCAAGTACACCAAAGAGGTGGTGCTGGCCTACGACGGCGACGCGGCAGGCGTGGCGGCGGCCCAGCGGGCCATCGGCATCCTGACCCGGGTGGGGCTGGAGGTCCGGGTGCTGCACGTCACCGGGGCCAAGGATCCGGACGAGTTCATCAAAAAATATGGCCGGGCCGCTTTCCAGAAATTGCTGGACGGCTCCGAGGGCCAGGTGGAGTACCGGCTGCTGCAAATCCAGAAGAAGTACGACCTGACCGAGGACGGCCAGAAGGTGGAGTACCTCCAGGAGGCCGCCCGGCTCATCGCCCAGCTCTCCAGCCCGGTGGAGCGGGAGATTTACGGCGGACGGGCCGCCGCCGCCGCCGGGGTGGACCGCAAGGCCATGGACGACGAGGTGACCCGGCAGCGCAAGCGCTCCAGCTGGCAGCAGCGCCGTAAGGAGGAGCGGCGGGCCATGACCCCCACCGCCAACCTCCAGCCGGAGGAGCGCAAGCTCCGCTACCAGAATATGCGCTCCGCCATGGCGGAGGAGGGGGTCATCGCCCTGGCGTTGGTGGACAGCGACCTGCTGGCCCTGGCGGAGGACCTCAGCCCGGAGATGTTCTCCTCGGAGCTGCTGGGTCGGGTCTACAGCATCCTGCGGCAGCGGTGGCAGGAGGGGAAAAACAGCACCCTGGACAACCTGACTGCCCTGCTGGCTCCGGAGGAGGTCAGCCACCTGACCAAAATCATGCAGCAGCCCCAGACCCGCGCCAACAACGAACGGGCGCTGGCCGATTACATCAAAACCATTCAGACCGAATGTACCAAGCGCCAGGTGGCTGACGACAGCGACCTACTGGCGGTGATCCAAAGAAAAACGATGGAGGAACCAAAATGAGCGAAAAGAAAAAGACTGCGCCTTCCAAGGTTGAGGACAAGAACAACCGCATCCCCGATGGCGTTCCCGGCGCGGACAAGCTCAACGAGCTGATCGAGCGGGGCAAGAAGAAGGGGCGGCTGACGGCGGCGGAGATGATGGAGCTGGACGGGGTGGATCTGGACAGCGAAGTGCTGGACAAGTTCTATGAGATCTGCGAAAACTCCAGCATCGACCTGGTGGCCGACGAGGACATCGTAGACGTGGACGCCGCAGAACCCACCGAGGAAGAAATCAAGGACATCTCTGAGGAAGAGGTGGTGGACCCCAACACGTTGGTGGACAGCTTCGGCATCGACGACCCGGTGCGGATGTACCTGAAGGAGATCGGCAAGGTGCCGCTGCTGACCCCTGAACAGGAGACCGAGCTGGCAAAGGGCATGAGCGCTGGGTCCGAGGCCCAGGCCGTGTTGGACGACGCAAAGAAGAACGGCGAAGAACTGCCCCCCGATGTGGTGGCGGAGCTGGAAAAGACCATCAAAAATGGCGAGCGCTGCAAGCAGAGCCTGTCTGAGGCCAACCTGCGCCTGGTGGTCTGCATCGCCAAGCACTACGTGGGCCGTGGGATACTGTTCCTGGACCTGATCCAGGAGGGCAACCTGGGCCTGCTGAAAGCGGTGGAGAAGTTCGACTACACCAAGGGCTATAAGTTCTCCACCTACGCGACCTGGTGGATCCGGCAGGCCATCACCCGCGCCATTGCGGACCAGGCCCGTACCATCCGCATCCCCGTCCATATGGTGGAGACCATCAACAAGGTCATCCGGGTCTCCCGGCAACTGCTCCAGGAGCTGGGCCACGACCCCACCCCGGAGGAGATCGCAGAGGAGATGAACATGCCGGTGGACAAGGTGCGGGAGATTTTGAAGATCGCCCAGGAGCCGGTGTCCCTGGAGACCCCCATCGGCGAGGAGGAGGACTCCCACCTGGGCGACTTCATCCCCGATGAGGACGCCAGCGAACCCTCTGAGGCCGCCTCCTTCACCCTGCTGAAGGAGCAGCTGGTGGAGGTGCTTTCCACCCTGACCCCCCGTGAGGAGATGGTGCTCAAGCTGCGCTTCGGCATCGAGGACGGCCGCACCCGCACCCTGGAGGAGGTGGGCAAGCAGTTCCACGTCACCCGCGAGCGGATCCGCCAGATTGAGGCCAAGGCCCTGCGCAAGCTGCGCCACCCCAGCCGCTCCAAGAAGCTGAAAGACTTCCTGAGCTGAGTGGAATCAGTCATTCCCGCCCCTTCCCGCGACCACCCGCCGGGGAGGGGCGGTTGTTTTAAGTAACACCCCCTTGCGGGCAGAGGGAGAATTGGGTATAATAATGTCTGCTGTATCACCACCATGGGGGAAGGGAGCGCTGCTGTGCAGAAATTGGAACACTACATCCAGGTAGCCGGGCAGCGCCTACGCTGTGGCTACACCACCGGCACCTGCGCCGCCGCCGCCGCCCGTGGCGCGGCAGAGCTGCTGCTGACCGGTGCGGCCCCCGACCTCCTGCGGGTGGAGACCCCCTCCGGCCTCACGGTAGAGGTGGAGGTGGAGGAGGCCCGGCTGTTGGGAAACTGCGCCCGCTGTGCCGTCCGCAAGGACGCCGGAGACGACCCGGACGTCACCGACGGCGTGCTGGTCTGGGCGGCGGTGGAGCGCACAGCGTCCCCCGGCGTGACCATCGACGGGGGAGAGGGCGTGGGCCGCGTCACCCGGCCCGGTCTGGATCAGCCGCCCGGCGCGGCGGCCATCAACAGCGTTCCCCGGCGGATGATAACGGAGCAGTTGGAAACAGCCCTCCGGGCCGCAGGGGCCGATTGTGGCTTCCGGGCAGTCATCTCCATCCCCCAGGGGCGGGAACTGGCAGAAAAGACCTTTAACCCCCGGCTGGGCATCGAGGGCGGGCTGTCGGTGCTGGGTACCTCCGGCATTGTCCGGCCCATGAGCGAGGCGGCGCTGGTGGCCTCCATCCACGCGGAGCTGGACGTGCGCCGGGCGGAGGGTGCCTTCGACCTGCTGGTCTCTCCGGGGAACTACGGGGCGGACTTTGCGCGGGATGTTCTGGGATTGGATTTGCGCCAGAGCGTCCAATGCTCCAACTACATCGGGGACACGCTGGATTACGCCGCCGCAAAGGGATTCCGCTCCCTGCTGTTGGTGGGACACCTGGGCAAGCTGGTGAAGTGCGCCGCCGGGGTGATGAACACCCACTCCCGGGTGGCGGACTGCCGCATGGAGACCCTGGCGGCCCACGCCGCCCTGTGCGGCGCAAACCGGGAGACGGTGAGAGTGATTTTGCAAGCTGTCACCACCGAGGCTGCAATTCTAGCGCTCCGGGAGGCCGGGCTGCTGGAGCCTACGATGGACAGCGTGATGGAGGCGCTTTCGCATCATCTCCGCCGCCGGGCGGGGGAGACCCTGCGGGTGGAGGCGGTGCTGTTCACCAACCAACACGGCATTTTGGGCGAAACCGAGGGCGCGGCGGAGCTGCTGGCCCTCCACCGGAAGGGAGAACGGGAACCATGATTCATTTCGTAGGCGCGGGGCCTGGAGCCCCCGACCTGATCACCCTCCGGGGTGCAAAGCTGCTGGCAGAGGCGGATGTCATTCTCTACGCCGGTTCGTTGGTGAACCCGGCGCTGCTGGAGAGCAGAAAGGCAGACTGTCAGGTCTACAACACCGCCCACATGACGCTTGAGGAAGTTCTGACGGTCATGGAGCGGGCCGGAACCGGCTGTGAAGTAGCTCGCCTTCACACGGGAGACCCCTCCCTCTATGGGGCCATCCGGGAGCAGATGGACGCTCTGGAACGCCTCAACATCCCCTACGACGTGACCCCCGGGGTCTCTGCCTTTTCCGGGGCGGCGGCGGCGCTCCGGGCGGAATACACCCTGCCGGAGGTCTCCCAGACGGTCATCATCACCCGCGCCGAGGGCCGAACGCCCGTCCCGGAGGGGGAAAAACTCCGGGATTTGGCCCGTCATCAGGCCACCATGGTGCTGTTCCTCTCCGCCGGACTGCTGCCGAAGGTGCAGGAGGAGCTGTTGGCGGGAGGCTATCCGCCGGACACCCCCGCCGCCATCGTTTACAAGGCCACCTGGCCGGATGAAAAGGTATTTTACTGTACAGTGGATTCTCTGGCGGAGACCGCCGAGCAGAACGGCATCAGCCAGACGGCATTGGTCACAGTGGGGCGGTTTCTGGAGGGCAAGTACGCCCGCTCCCGGCTCTACGACCCATCTTTCAGCCATGGCTGGCGGGAGGCGCAGCTGTGAGCCTTGTTTTGACCGCTTTCACCCGGCAGGGGACGGCGCTGGCCTGCCGCATCGCGTCTGCGCTGGGCGGGCAGGTGTGGACGTTGCCCAAGTTCCAACGGGAGGGGACAGAGACGTATTCAGCCCTCTCCCAGTGGACGGGAGAGCATTTTGCCGCCGGGGACGACATCATTTTCGTTTCGGCAGTGGGCATTGCTGTCAGGGCCATCGCGCCTTATTTGCGAGATAAACTGACCGACCCTGCAATTTTGGTTGTGGACGAGGCAGGATGGTTTGTCGTCCCTGTCCTCTCCGGTCACGTGGGAGGGGCCAACCGTCTGGCTCGACAGGTGGCCCGGGTCATAGGGGCCACGCCGGTGATCTCCACCGCCACCGATGTCAACGGACGCTTTGCCGTGGACGAGTGGGCGGCGGCGCAGGGGCTTCTCATCACGAATCGGGCGACGGCGAAAGCTATCTCCGCCGCGCTGCTGGCGGTGGAACCGGTTGGGTTCACCTCGGAGTTCCCCCACGGGCTGCTGCCGGAGGGCGTGATGGAAGGGAACATTGTCCCCGGCTTCGCCGTCACCTGCCGGTCAGACGATGCTTTTCCAGACGGGACGCTGGTGCTGCACCCGAAAGTGTTGACGGTTGGAGTGGGCTGCAAGAAAGACCTCCCTTGGTCACGGGTGGAGGAAGCGGTGTTTGATGTTTTCCGCCGCCGGGGTCTGGCGTTGGAGAGCGTGTTCTGCCTTGCCTCCATCGACCTGAAGCGGGAGGACGCGGGCATTCGTATTCTCGCGGAGCGGCTGGGGGTTCCCTGTCGGTTTTACACGGCGGAGGAGCTGGCGGCGGCAGAGGGAAGCTTCCCCGATTCCGCCTTTGTCCGCTCCGTGACCGGGGTGAGCAGCGTCTGTGACCGGGCGGCGTGTCTCGCGGCGGAGGGAGGCCCCCTCTTGGCGGAGAAAATAGCCTGTGACGGCGTCACCGTGGCGTTGGCCCGGCGGGATTACTTTGTGCGATTCGAGGTGGGAGAATGAAGCTCTATATCGTGGGCCTCGGCCCCGGCGGTGGCCAAGACCTGACCCTCCGGGCCAGAGAAGCTCTGGCGGAGAGCGACCTGCTGGTGGGCTATACCACTTACATCGACCTGGTGAAGGCCGATTTCCCCGGAAAACCCACGCTTTCCACTCCCATGCGCCGGGAGGAGGAGCGGTGCCGGATGGCGCTTCAGGCGGCGGCAACCGACACCGTGGCCATGGTCTGTTCCGGCGACCCTGGCGTCTACGGCATGGCCTCCCTGTGCTACGAGCTGGCGGAGGAGTACCCGCCTGTGGAAATCGAAGTAATTCCCGGCGTGACAGCGGCCACCGGCGGCAGTGCGGTGTTGGGCGCAACCCTGAACCACGACTTCGCGGTGATCTCCCTGTCCGACCTGATGACCCCCATGGAGGTCATTGAAAAACGGCTGGACTGCGCCGCCTGCGGGGACTTTGTCCTCTGCCTGTACAACCCCGCCAGCCGCCGGAGGAAGGACCACCTGCGCCGGGCCTGCGACATCGTTTTGCGCCACAGAGCCCCGGAGACCCCCTGCGGCTATGTGCAGAACATTGGCCGGGAAGGGGAACGGGCGGTGGTGCTGCCCCTGTCCCAGCTGCGGGAGGCGGAGGTGGATATGTTCACCACCGTCTACATCGGCAGCAGCCAGACAAAAATCATCGGCGGCAAACTGGTGACGCCCCGGGGATATCTCCAGCGATGAAGGAGGAACTGCTGATTTTTGGCGGCACCGCTGAGGGGTCGGAGTTGGCCCGGCTGTTGCCCGGTAGGGGCTACCGGGTCACGGTCAGCGTGGCCACGGACTACGGCGCGCTGATGCTGGCGGACTGCGCCGCCGACGTGCGGGTGGGGCGGATGGACGTGGTGGAAATGGCGGAGCTGATGGGCTCCCGCCCCTTTCTGGCGGTCATCGACGCCACCCACCCCTATGCGGACCAGGCCACCGGGAACATCCGCGCCGCGGCGGAAATAGCGGGGCTTCCTTACCGCCGCCTGCTCCGCCCGGAGGGGCGGGAGGAACCGGGCTGGCTCACCGCCGCCACGGCGCAGGAGGCTGCCCAGAGGCTGAACGCCCTGCCGGGGAACGTTCTGCTCACCACCGGCAGCAAGGATCTGGCGGCGTTCACCGCCGTGGAGGGGTATCAGCAGCGGCTTTGGGTGCGCATCCTCGCCAGCGAGGAATCGCTGCACCAGACACTTTCCCTGGGCTATCCCTCCAATCACATCATCGCCATGCACGGCCCCTTTTCCAGGGAGCTGAACCTGGCGCTGCTGCGGCAGTTCCAAATTCAGACGCTGGTGACCAAGCGTTCCGGCCGTGCCGGGGGCTTTTGGGAAAAGGCGGAGGCCGCCCGGGAGGCCGGGGCGGCGCTGCTGGTGATCCAGCGGCCCAGCCGGGAGACTGGCCTGACGATGGAAGAACTGCTTGCGGAATTTGGAGGAAAGACCCCATGAAGGTGTATCTGATCGGCGTGGGCATGGGCAACCCCGACCTGCTGACGCGGGAGGCGGAGCGTGCCATTCGCGGGAGCGGCCTGTTGCTGGGCGCGGAGCGGCTGCTGGCGGAATTTGCCGGGCTGCACATCCCCCAAAAGCCGCTGGTGAAGCCGGGGGACATCGCCGCCGCCCTTGCGGACTGGGACGGGGAACAGGCATCCGTCCTGCTGTCCGGGGACATTGGTTTTTACAGCGGGGCAAAAAGCCTCTACCCGCTGTTGGAGGGGTACGAGATGGTCAGTCTGCCCGGCGTTTCATCCCTGTCCTACTTCTGCGCCAAATGCCACATCCCGTGGCAGGACGTGCATACCATTTCCTGCCACGGGCGGGACGGGGGCATCGTCTCTGCCGTCCAGAGCCATGAGAAAACCTTCGCCCTCACCGGCGGGGCCTTTCGCGTGGAACAGCTCTGCCGCCAGCTGGCGGACGCAGGGCTGGGCAGTCTACCCGCCTGGGCGGGGGAGTGGCTCTCCTACCCCCAGGAGCGTATCTTGCGCAGCAATGTAGCGGAGCTGGCGGCGCAGCGGTTTGAAAACCTGGCGGTGCTGTTGGTGGAGAACCCCCACCCGGTACAGCCGGAATTTCAGGCCCCCGGCCTGCCGGATGAGGTCTTTCTCCGGGGCAAAGTCCCCATGACCAAAGAAGAAGTCCGCGCTCTGGCGGTGTCCAAGCTCCGGCTGGGTCGCCGGGATGTGGTCTGGGACGTGGGAGCGGGCACCGGCTCCGTCTCGGTGGAGTGCGCCCTGCGCGTGCCGGAGGGCAGCGTCTGCGCTGTGGAGCGGAAGGCGGAGGCAATCAGCCTGATTCGTCAGAACCGGGACAAGTTCCGCCTCACCAACCTCCACCTGACGGAAGGGGAGGCCCCCGCCTGTCTGGAGGAATTGCCCGCCCCTGACCGGGTCTTTGTGGGGGGCAGCGGAGGCCAGCTCTGTGGCATCGTCGCCGCCGCACTGGAGAAGAACGCCGCCGTGCGCATTGTGGTCTCCGCCGTCACGCTGGAGACGCTGACCGCCGCCCTGGACGTGATGAAGCAGTTCCGATTCCAGGAGACCGAGGTGGTGCAGGTGTCCGTCTCCAGGTCTGCCCCGGTGGGGCCGTACCACATGATGCGGGCGGAAAACCCGGTCTACCTGATTTCGATGGAGAACCCGGCATGACCCCGCGTCTGCTGATTGCCGGGACGGGCAGCGGTTGCGGCAAGACCACATTCACCTGCGGCGTTTTACAGGCGCTGGTGAACCGGGGTCTGCGGCCTATGGCCTGTAAGAG
This sequence comes from Clostridiales bacterium, assembly GCA_021203685.1. Lineage (GTDB taxonomy): Bacteria > Bacillota > Clostridia > Oscillospirales > Oscillospiraceae > Onthomonas. The sequence continues at coordinate 12,085 of JAJQAS010000170.1, forward strand.
CGGTCCGGATTACATCGACCCCATGTTCCACAGCCGGGTCATCGGGGCGGAGAGCCGCAATCTGGACTTGTTCTTCTACGGGCCAGACACCACCCGTTTTCTCCTGAACCGCCACGGGGCGGGGCGGGACGTGGTGGTTCTGGAAGGGGCTATGGGCTACTATGACGGTATCGCCCTGACCAGCGAGGCCTCCGCCTGGGCGCTGGCGCGGGAAACCCAGACCCCCGCCGTGCTGGTGGTGGACGGACGGGGCGGCGCGGTCTCCCTGTGCGCCACGATTTTGGGGTTTTTGCACTTCCAGCCAGAGAGCCAAATCCGGGGTATATTGCTCAACCGGGTGTCCCCCGGCCTGTACCCCCGGCTGAAAGAGGCTATCGAAGAGCGGTGCGGGGTGCCGGTCTATGGCTATTTACCCGGTCTGCCCCAGTGCGCCATCGAGAGCCGCCACCTGGGGCTGCTCACCGCCGACGAGGTGGCGGGGCTGCGGGAGAAAATGACCCTCCTGGCGGCTCAGGTGGAGCAAACCGTGGATTTAAACGGCCTGCTGGCCCTGGCGAGGACAGCTCCTGCCCTCACGCCGACTCCCCCGGCTCTGCCGGAGCCAGTGCGGGAGAAACCGGTCATTGCCGTGGCGAAGGACGAAGCCTTTTGCTTCGTCTATCAGGACAACTTGGAGCTGCTGGAGCGGCTGGGTGGAAAACTGGTGTATTTCTCCCCCCTCCGGGACGAAAAACTGCCCCCCTGTCAGGGGTTGTACCTGCCGGGGGGCTACCCGGAGCTGTACGCCGCCCGGCTCAGCGGGCAGACCGGTCTCCGGGCGGAGATTCGCCGGGCCGTGGCAGGAGGAATGCCCACCATAGCGGAGTGCGGCGGGTTCCTCTACCTGCAACAGGAGCTGGAGGACAATTCCGGGAACCGCTGGCCCATGTGCGGCGCGCTGCCGGGGCGGGGGTATCGCACTCCTCGGCTCCAGCGGTTCGGCTATGTGACGTTGACCGCCCAAAAAGACAACCTGCTCTGCGATGTGGGGGAGACCCTTCGCGCCCACGAGTTCCACTACTGGGACAGCGATGCGCCCGGCGACGCCTTCCGCGCCCAAAAGCCCCGCTCGAACCGGGGGTGGGACTGCGCCGTCGCCACAGAGACCCTTTACGCCGGGTTCCCCCACCTGGCCTTTTACGCGAACCCCGGCGCGGCGGGACGGTTCCTGTCCAAAGCCGCGGCGTACCGGAGGAAAGGAAAATGAACCTGAAGGAAACCTGTCAAAAAATTGAACCGCTCAACGCCTCCGCCATGGAACAGGCCCGGCGGAACTGGGACAGCGTGGCAAAGCCTCTCCACTCTCTGGGCAAGCTGGAGGATTTGCTCGTGCAAATCGCGGGTGTCACCGGCAGCGCCGAAATCGACCTGAGCCGCAAGGCAGTGGTGGCGTTCTGCGCCGACAACGGTGTGGTGGCCGAAGGCGTGACCCAGTGCGGCCAGGAGGTGACGGCGCTGGTGGCGGAGAGCTTTGCCCGTGGGACCACTCCGGTCTGCCGCATGGCGCAGGTGGCTGGGGCAGACATCCTCCCCGTGGACATTGGCCTTTGCCGGGCAGTGGCAGAACCTGGGGTGCTGCAACGAGCGGTTCGCCGGGGAACTGCGAACCTCGCCCAGGAACCGGCCATGAGCCGGGACGAGGCGGTAAAGGCCATCGAGACGGGTATCTCTCTGGCACAAGAGTGCAAGGAAAAGGGCTACCGCCTCCTCGCCACCGGTGAGATGGGCATTGGCAACACCACCACTTCCTCCACTGTCACCGCTGTTCTGCTGGGTGCGCCCGTGGAGCAGGTGACAGGTCGGGGCGCCGGTCTCTCCACCGCCGGGCTGGAGCGAAAACGGGCTGTGATCTCCCGCGCCATCGAACTGCATCAGCCGGACCCAAACGACAGCATTGATGTGCTGGCGAAGGTGGGCGGCCTGGATCTGGCGGGCATGGTGGGGCTGTACCTGGGCGGCGCGGCTTACCATGTCCCCGTGGTGACGGACGGCTTTATCGCCGGGACTGCGGCGCTGGCGGCGGTGCGGCTCTGCCCCGCCGTCCGGGACTACCTCATCCCCAGCCACCAGTCCAGCGAACCGGCGGTGCAACTGCTGATGGACGAGCTGGGCCTTTCCCCCGTCCTCCGGGCGGAGATGTGCCTGGGGGAGGGCACCGGCGCGGTGGCGCTGATGCCGTTGCTGGACATGGCCCTGGCGGTGTACCGTGACACCCCCTCCTTTGGGGAGATGCACATGGAGGCGTACACGGAACAGGTATGATGACACTGGTTTCCGGTGGGGCTGGCAGCGGAAAGTCCGCCTATGCGGAGTCCCTGATTGTCCAGTCCGCCGCTACGCCCCGCATTTACTTGGCCACCATGCAGGCGTGGGGGGAGGAAGGACGGCAGCGGGTGGAGCGCCACCGCCGTCTGCGGGCCGGAAAGGGCTTTTTCACGGTAGAACAGCCCCTTAATTTGACAGAAGTAGAGCTTCCCCAGGGCAGCGCGGTGCTGCTGGAGGATTTATCAAACCTGACGGCCAACGAGTGCTTCGGCGGCGCGGGCTTCGCCGGGGCGGAGCAACGTATTTTGACCGGCGTTGACGCGCTCCGCGCCCAGGCGGGGGAGCTGGTGGTCGTGACCAACGAGATTTTTTCCGACGGCGTGATCTATCCCCCGGAGACGGCACGCTATCTGGACATATTGGCCCGGCTGAATCGCCAGCTGGCGGCCCAGGCCGACCGGGTGGTGGAGGTCGCCGCCGGGATACCGATTTTCTGGAAGGGGGAAAAACCGTGAACCTGTTTCGTTCGCTGACGCTGACCTTTTCCCTCTGTTCCGCCATCCCCATGCCCAACGTTCAGTGGGAAGAGGAAAATATGCAGTGGGTGTTTCCCTGCCTGCCGGTGGTGGGCGGGGTCATCGGCGGGGCACTGTGGCTGTGGCTGCGGCTGGCCCTGTGGCTGGAGCTGGGTTCGATGCTGACCGGCGCGGGGGCGCTGCTGCTGCCCATCGCCCTCTCCGGCGGCATCCACCTGGACGGGCTGTGTGATACCTGCGACGCCCTTGGCTCCCACCAGAGCCGGGAACGCAAGCTGGAAATCATGAAGGACCCCCACATCGGGGCCTTCGGCGTCATGGGCTGTGTGTTGTATCTGCTGCTGTTCTTTGCCGCCTGGACGGAGGTGCCTTTGACAGAAAGCAATCTGGTGTTGCTGGTGGTCATCCCAATCACCTCCCGGAGCTGGACGGCGCTGGCCGCCGTCACCCGGAAAAACGCCCGTGGCTCCGGGCTGCTGGCCACCTTCACCGACGCCGCCGCCACCGGCTGGAACCGGCTGCTGTGCGGCGTGTGGCTGGGGGCGTGTCTGGCGTTCCAGCTGTGCTGGAGCGCGGCGGGACGCTGGGCGGCAGTCTGCGCCGCGCTGGTGGCGCTGGGGTTTTATTACATGACCAAGGAGCAGTTCGGCGGTCTCACCGGCGACCTGGCGGGGTGCCAGCTCCAGTTGTTGGAGCTGGGGATGGTGCTGGCGGTGGCTGTGGCCGGATAAGGAGAGTTTTATGCGTCTCATCATTGGCGGCGCGGGACAGGGCAAGCTGTTCTATGCCCTGAAAACGTATCAGTGTACCCCGGCGGACGTGGCGGAGACCTTCTCCGCCGCCCGAACGGCACGGGTCTTTGACCGGTTCCACGCCGCTGTCCGCGCCGCGCTGGACGCGGGGGAGGACCCCCAGCGGCTGACGGAAGAACTGCTGAACGCGAACCCGGACATCATTATCCTCTGCGACGAGGTGGGCTGCGGGGTCATTCCGGTGCAGCGGGAGGAGCGGGTCTGGCGGGAGACGGTGGGCCGTCTCTGTTGCGACCTGGCGGAACAGGCGGAGAGCGTGGAGCGGGTGTTCTGCGGCCTCCCCATGCGT
>JAJQAS010000051.1:0-10085 GCA_021203685.1 Clostridiales bacterium
TGGAAATGGAAAAAGACCCGGAAACCGGCGCGCAGCCGCTGCTGACACAGGTTTTTTGGCTGGAATAATGACAACAAAACTTATTTTCAGGGAGGATGAACACCATGAAAGTATTAGAATCCAACTTTATGCAGGGCTTTATGCGCATGGCCGACGACGGCTGGCAGCAGGGCTGGCACGAGCGCAACGGCGGCAACCTGACCTACCGGATGAAGCCGGAGGAGGTGGAGGCCGTCCGGGAAGACCTGTCCTTCGACGGCGAGTGGAAGGACATCGGCACCACCGTGCCCGGCCTGGCCGGGGAGTTCTTCGTAGCCACCGGCTCCGGGAAATATTTCCGCAACGTGATGAGCGCCCCGGAGGACTCCTGCGCCATCTGCGAAATTGACGAAAAGGGCGAAAAGTATCGCGTCTGCTGGGGACTCGTCAACGGCGGACGGCCCACCAGCGAATTTCCTTCCCACCTGATGAACCACGAGGTCAAAAAGGCGGCCTCCGGCGGCAAGCACCGGGTCATTTACCACGCCCACCCCGCCAACACCATCGCCCTGACCTTTGTACTGCCCCTGACCGATGAGGCGTTCACCCGCGAGCTGTGGGAGATGGCCACCGAGTGTCCGGTGGTGTTCCCCTCCGGCATTGGCGTGGTGCCCTGGATGGTCCCCGGCGGCCGGGACATCGCCGTGGCGACCTCTGAGTTGATGAAGCAGTATGACGTGGCGATTTGGGCCCACCACGGGATGTTCTGCTCCGGCGAGGACTTTGACTTGACCTTCGGCCTGATGCACACCGTGGAAAAGTCCGCTGAGATTCTGGTGAAGGTCATCTCCATGACCGGCGGCGCCAAGCGCCAGACCATCCAGCCCGACGAGTTCCGCCACCTGGCGGTGGACTTCGGAGTGACCCTGCCGGAGAAGTTCCTGTACGAAAAGTAAGACGCTATCCCGCCAAAAGCGGTCTCCAGTGTTTCTTTGCTCACAACGCGACGAAAACGGTCTGTAAGTGCGATTGTGCTTACAGACCGTTTTTTCCATGTGTGTAAAAGCAGGGGCGGGCCTTATTTGCCGCGCCATGTCTCTCGGAATGGCGTTTGCCGCCGCCCAGTCCCGGCGGGAAGAAAATCTTTTTTGGCAGGGAACGATTTTTTTCAAAAATCCTGCGGGAATTTTTCCGTCGAAAACTTGACTTTACCCCCTTAACAAGATATAGTTTTTCTGGTTGCTGTAATATGGGATGATACATCCACGGCGGCCGAAACGGGAAGGCGTCCGGGTGAGAGAAAGCCCGGCAGCCTTGTGAGGAGGAGGATAAATGTCCAAGGAACTGATTCGTTTGACCGATGTGTCTATGGTGTTTGACGGCGACACGACCGTCCTGGACAACATCAACCTGTATTTCAATGATGCAGAGTTTTTGACACTGTTGGGTCCCTCTGGATGCGGCAAGACCACCACCCTGCGCATCATCGGCGGCTTTCAGAAGCCCACTTCCGGTGATGTGTTCTTCGACGGTGTGCGCATCAACGACCTGCCCCCCTACAAGCGGCAGATCAACACGGTGTTCCAAAAGTACGCCCTGTTCACCCACATGAACATCTACGAAAACGTGGCCTTCGGCCTGCGCATCTCCAAGGTGCCGGAGGACGAAATCCGAAAGCGGGTGGACGAGTCGCTGAACATGGTCAACCTGGCCGGGTACGAGCAGCGCAGCGTCAATTCCCTGTCCGGCGGCCAGCAGCAGCGGGTGGCCATTGCACGAGCCATCATCAACCGGCCCAAGGTGCTGCTGCTGGACGAACCCCTGGGCGCGCTGGACCTGAAGCTGCGCAAGGGAATGCAGACCGAGCTGAAAAAGATTCAGCAGCAGGTGGGCATCACCTTTGTCTACGTCACCCACGACCAGGAGGAGGCACTGACCATGTCCGACACCATCGTGGTGATGAACGAGGGCCGCATCCAGCAGATTGGCACCCCCATCGACATCTATAACGAACCAAAGAACGCTTTCGTCGCCAACTTCATCGGGGAGTCCAACATCGTGGCGGGCGTCATGGAGCGGGACTGCCTGGTGTCCTTCGCCGGGCGGACCTTTGACTGCGTGGACAAAGGCTTCGCCCTCCGGGAACCGGTGGACGTGGTCGTCCGCCCCGAGGATCTGGTTATCTCCGCTCCGGAGACCGGCCAAATCGTGGGCAAGGTGGAAAGCGTCGTGTTCAAGGGCATTTTCTATGAAATCATGGTGGCCGGAGAGACCTTCACCTGGAAGGTCCAGACCACCCGCGCCCCCCAGGTGGGCCAGCTGGTGGGCCTGAGCGTGGAGCCTGACAACATTCAGGTCATGCACAAGAGCTGAGGGCGCGCCAATGAAAAAGAAATATCTGGCCATTCCCTATGTGGTTTGGATGGCGATTTTCGTCATCGCCCCCCTGTGCCTGGTGGTGGGGTACGCCCTGGTGAACCGGGAGGGGCAGCTGACGCTGGAGAACTTCCAGACGCTGGTGCAATACTGGACGGTGTTCGCCACCTCCTTCCGGCTGGCCATCATCGCTACGGCGGTGTGCCTGCTCATCGGCTACCCCATCGCCTACTGGATCTCCCGGGAGGGGCCGGGGGTCAAGCGCATTGCCATGATCGCCATGATGCTGCCCATGTGGATGAACTTCCTCCTGCGGACCTACGCCTGGATGAGCCTGCTGGAGAACACCGGCATTATCAACACCCTTCTGGCGAATCTGGGGGTATTTAAGCTCATCAACGCCATTTTCGGCACGGAGCTGACCTATTTCCCCATGATCAACACCCCCGGCGCGGTGGTGCTGGGCATGGTGTACAACTACCTGCCCTTCATGATTTTGCCCATCTACACGGTCATCGACAAAATCGACACACGGGTCATCGAGGCGGCGGAGGACCTGGGGGCCAACGGTGTGCAGGTGTTTCGGAAGATCATCTTCCCCCTGAGCCTGCCGGGGGTGCTCTCCGGCATTACCATGGTGTTCATCCCCTCGGTGTCCACTTTCGCCATCTCCAAGCTGCTGGGCGGCGGCATGACGCTGCTGCTGGGCGACCTGATCGAGATGCAGTTCTACGGCAATGCCTACAACCCCTACCTGGGCAGCGCCATCTCCCTGGTGATGATGGTCATTGTCCTCATCTGCATGGCAGTCATGAACCACTTCGGAGAAGGAGAAGAGGGGGCGGTGTACTTTTGAGAAAGAACGGATTTTTTGCCCGGCTGGGCCTGATTCTGGCGATGGTGTTCCTCTACGCCCCCATCATCGTCCTCATCGTCTTTTCCTTCAACAGCTCCAAGAGCCGCACCGTCTGGACGGGCTTCTCCCTCCAGTGGTATGTGGAGCTGTTTGACGACAGCCGCATTTTGAGCGCCCTGGCCACCACGCTGGAGGTCTCGGTGCTGGCCATGGTGTTCTCCACCGTGCTGGGCACGGCGGCGGCCATCGGCTTCTATAACATGCGCAAACGCCCCCGGGCGGTGTGCATGGCGGTGAACAACATCCCCATGACCAACGCGGACATCATCACCGGCGTCAGCCTGATGCTGCTGTTTGTGTTCGCCATCGGCGCGTTCAATGCCACGTTGGGGCAGCTGACGGGCATCACCCTGAAAATGGGCTTTGCCACCCTGCTGCTGGCCCACATCACCTTCGACATCCCCTATGTCATCCTCTCGGTGCTGCCCAAGCTGAACCAGTGCGACCCCAACATCGAGGAGGCCGCCATGGACTTGGGGGCCACCCCCTGGCAGGCGTTCCAGAAGGTCGTCCTGCCGGAAATTCAGCCCGGCGTGCTCAACGGGGCCATTCTGGCCTTCACCATGTCGGTGGATGACTTCGTCATCTCCTACTTCACCGCCGGTTCCAGTACCTCTACTCTGGCCATGGAAGTCTACTCCATGACCCGCAAGCGCATCAGCCCGGAGATCAACGCACTGTCCACCCTGATGTTCGTGGTGGTGCTGAGCCTGCTGGCCATCGTGAACATCCGCTCGGCCCGGCAGGAGAAGGCCGCCGCTGCACGGGCGGCCAAGCTCCAGGGGAGGGGCTAAACCTGCGGGATGAGAGAACCCGCCATTTTATGAAAAGAGGGAATTTGCCATGAAAAAAGTGTTCCTTTTCGCGCTGTCCCTGTCCCTGCTGCTGACCCTGACCGCCTGCGGCGGCAGCAGCACCGCCACCAACGGAGAGGTCAACGTCTACAACTGGGGCGAGTATATCGATGAGGACCTGCTGGACCAGTTTGAGGAGGAGACCGGCATCAAGGTCAACTACACCACCTATTCCGACAACGAGTCCATGTACTCCACCCTGAAAAACGGCTCCGCCGAGTACGATGTCATCATCCCCTCGGACTATATGATCTCCCGGCTCATCGAGGAGGATATGCTGGAGACCATCGACTTCGACAACGTCCCCAACTTCGCCAACATCGACGACGACTACAAAAACCTGGACTACGACCCCACCAACGAGTACTCCGTCCCCTATATGTGGGGCGTGGTGGGCATCGTCTACAACACTACCATGGTGGACTACACCCCCACCAGCTGGGACGTGCTGTGGGACGAGGACCTGAGCGGCCAGATTTTGATGTTCGACAACAGCCGGGACGCCATCGGCATCGCCCTGAAAAGCCTGGGCTACAGCTACAACACCACCGACGAGGATGAAATCACCGAGGCGGTGGATAAGCTCATCGAGCAGAAGCCGCTGGTGCAGGCTTACGTCATGGACCAGATCTTCGACAAGATGGAGGCCGGGGAGGCCGCCGTGGGTCCCTACTACGCCGGGGACGCCATCACCATGATCTCCGAGAATCCCGACCTGGCCTTTGTGTTCCCGGAGGAAGGCTCCAACTACTACGTGGACGCCATGTGTATCCCCAAGGGGGCCGCCAACAAGGAGAACGCCGAGGCGTTCATCAACTTCATGTGCGAGCCGGAGGTCATGGCCGCCAACGCCGAGGAAATTTACTACTCCACCCCCTCCTCCGCCGCCCGGGAGCTGCTGGAGGACGAGCTGAAAAACAGCGACATCGCCTATCCCTCTCAGGACATCATGGACAAGGCGGAGGTCTACGTCAACCTGCCCCAGACCATCCTGGACCTCTACGACGAGGAGTGGATCCGGCTGAAAGCCGCATAATGACCCACGCCGCCGAGCCTGCCGGAAACGGCAGGCTCTTGACCCCCATACGTCGGGGGCGAACAATTCCCTTTCGCAAATCTGTTGACCGCCCTGACGGACGGTGGGGAGGTAAAAATGAGAAAACGCCTGTACACACATTTGATGATGATCGCTTTGTCCGCTGTGGCGCTGGTATTCTGCGCCGCCCTGACCGCCTGCGGCGACAGCTACTCCAACGGGGAGGTCAACGTGGCCAACTGGGGGGACTACATCGACGAGGACACCATCGACGCCTTCGAGGAGGAGACCGGCATCAAGGTCAACTACTCCACCTACTCCGATAACGAGTCCCTGTACTCCACCCTGAAAAACGGCTCCACCGACTACGACGTCATCGTCCCGTCGGACTACATGGTGGCCCGGCTCATCGAGGAGGATATGCTGGAGGAGATCGACTTCGACAACGTCCCCAACGCCGCCAACCTGGACGAGGATTTTCTCAGCGGCCTGGACTACGACCCGGAGGGAACCTATTCCGTCCCCTACCTGTGGGGCGTGGTGGGCATCATCTACAACACCACCATGGTGGACTATACCCCCACCAGCTGGGACGTGCTGTGGGATGAAGACCTGAGCGGGCAGATTTTGATGTTCGACAACAGCCGGGACGCCATCGGCATCGCCCTGAAGCTGCTGGGCTACAGCTACAACACCACCAGTGAGGACGAGATCACCGAAGCGGTGGACAAGCTCATCGAGCAGAAGCCCCTGGTGCAGGCCTACGTCATGGACCAGATATTCGACAAGATGGAGGCGGGGGAGGCCGCCGTAGCCCCCTACTACGCCGGGGACGCGGTGGTGATGATGCGGGAGAACCCCGACCTGGCCTGTGTCTACCCGGAGGAAGGCTCCAACTACTACATCGACGCCTGGTGCATTCCCAAGGGGGCCGCCAACAAGGAGAACGCTGAACTGTTTATCAACTATATGTGTCAGACAGACGTGATGGCGGCCAACGCCACCTATTGCACCTACGCCCCGCCCTCCTCCGCCGCCCGGGAACTGCTGGGGGACGACCTGGCGGACAACGAGCTGGTCTACGCCCCGGACGAGGTGCGGGAGCTGTGCGAGATTTATACCAACCTGCCCCAGACCATTTTGGACCTGTACGACCAGCAGTGGATACGGCTCAAAGCCGCATAAACCAATTTTCAGATGGACAAACAGCGGAGGGGGAGCGATTCCCTCTCCGCTGATGTTTGTTTTGGCGGGGTCTTGCACTGTTTCGACAAAGATGTTACAATAGTCAAAATGATTGCATGAGTATCCCCTTGTGTAATTCCAACGGCCCCGTTTTCAGTTTCGCTACACCTCTGTAGGGGCGGCCCTTACCGTCAAGCGGTACTTCCACTGCGCTCCCTGTGGCCGCCCTGGGTTACGCAGACGATTTTCCGGGCGGCCACGGGCCGCCCCTACAATACGGCTCTCAGTCTGCAAAGGGATACCTCAAATAACGCATTGATTGGGAGGAGACCCCCTTGAACCACGCCGTCACCTACGTCATCGGGCACAAAAACCCGGACACCGACACCATTTGCTCCGCCATCGCCTACGCCCGGTTGAAGGAGATTTTGACGGGGCGGCGGTTTGTCCCCAAGCGGGCGGGCCAGCTGAACGGGGAGACCCGTTATGTGCTTCGCCGGTTCGGGGTGAAGTCCCCCGGCTATCTGGACACCCTGGAGCCGCGGGTATCAGACATTCAAATCCAGGAGACCGGCAGTCTGACCCCGGAGCTGACCCTGAAAGAAGCCTGGGAGCAGATGCAGGCCCAGGGCGCCGACACCCAGCCCGTGGTGGTGGGCGGCGCAGTCCGGGGCATGGTCAGCGCCGGGGACATCGCCTGCTTCTACCTGGCGGAGCAGAACCTTCGGGCGCTGTCCGCCTCCGGCGCACGGTGCCGCAGCATTGTGGACACCCTCAACGGAACCCTGCTGCTAGGGGAACCGGAGCGGCCCTTCGCCCAGGGGCAGGTGGTCATCGCCACCGACGACCCCGCCCGGCTGGCCGGGCAAGTGCAGCCCGGCGACCTGGTCATCACCGGCGACCGGCCGGAGGTACAGCGGGCCGCGCTGGAGGCCGGGGCCGGCTGGCTGGTGGTGTGCGGCGGGGCGGAGGTCGCCCCCGACGTGGCGGAGCTGGCAGCGGCGCGGGACTGCGTGCTGCTCTCCACCCCTCACGACAGCTACGCCACAGCCCGCCTGGTCACCCAGGCCGTCCCGGTGGGGCACGTCATGCGCACCGAGAACCTGACCGCCTTCCGGGAGGACGAGTTTGTGGCGGACATCCAAAGCGTCATGTCCCGGCGGCGGTTCCGCTGGTTCCCGGTGACAGACCGGAACGGCAGCTATGTGGGCCTCATCTCCCGCCGGGACCTGATGAACCTGGAAAAGCGCCAGGTCATTCTGGTAGACCACAACGAAAAGAGCCAGGCGGTGGACGGCATCGGCTTCGCCGAGGTGACGGAGGTCATCGACCACCACCGCATCGGCTCCACCATCGAGACCATTCACCCGGTCTACTTCCGCAACGAACCGTTGGGCTGCACCGCCACCATCATCACCATGCTCTACAAGGAGAACGACGTGAAGATGGACAAGACCACGGCGGGGCTGCTGCTGGCGGCGATTTTGTCCGACACCCTGGCCTTCCGCTCCCCCACCAGCACCCCGGAGGACCGGAAAATCGCCAAAAAGCTGGCGAAACGGGCCGACGTGGAGATCGACGAGTTGGCCACCGCCATGTTCCAGGCGGGGAGCGCCCTGGACGGCAAGAGTGAGGAGGAGATCTTCTTCCAGGACTTCAAAACCTTCCAGGCCGACCCCTACCACATCGGCGTGGGCCAGGTCAGCACCCTGGGGGAGGAGGCCCGCACCGCCCTCTGCCGCCGGATGCAGCCCCAGATGGCCCAGGTGCGAGCGCGCAGCCGTTTGGACGTGGTGTTCCTGATGCTCACCGACATCATGGACGAGTCCACCCTCCTGCTCTACGAGGGCGAGGGCGGCGAGGAGATCGTGCGGCAGGCGTTCCACGTGGACTGCGCTGACGGCGCCGCCCGGCTCCCCGGCGTTCTCAGCCGCAAAAAGCAGACGGTGCCGTCCATTCTGGCCGCTATCCAGCGGATGGAGAATGGCTGATTGCTGAAAGAAGGCATTTTTATGGAGCCGAGCAAACGCCCCCGCTCCCTCCGGGAACGCTGGGAGGCCCACCCGCTGCCGGGCTGTGTCCTGCTGTCCCTGGCGCTGGGCGCGGCGGGCGGTCTGGTCTTTCTGATTTGGAACGCCGCCAACAGTACCTTCCTGATGGTGCGGGACTTTCTGGTGGAGTGTCTGTTCTGGTGGCTGCTGAGTGCGGCGGCCATCAGCCTGTTCGTGGCCCCGCCGCTGGTGCTGACCGCCGCGGAGGTCTATCTGCTTGTGGTGGCGCGGAAGCGGGAAGCCCTCTACGCCAGAGGGCGGAGCATCGACATCGTGACCATCCTGCTGGGGGTGCTTTACAGCGTTCTGCTGCTGAGCGTGCTCAACGTGGTGTTCTCCGACTGGACGGAGACCCTCTCCAACGCCGAGAAGCACACGCCCCTCTGGACCCAGGCGTGGCCCACGGTGGGGTGCATCGCGCTGGCGGCCTGTCTGGGCTATCTGCTGGTGAACTTCCTCCCGCTGGAGCGAACGCCGCCGCTGGCGCTGGTGCTGGGCTTCGCCGGGATGTACCTGGGTACGGCGGAGAGCCTGGTTTGGGCGGTGCAAATCATCTCCCCCAACCCGCTGTACCTGCCGCTGCTGCTTCTGCCGCTGAACTGCGTTCTCATCACTGCCCGCACCGTCCTCCACAAGATCTGGGCGTGGAACCAGCTGGAATCGGACTGGGAACGACAGTATTCCCGCCCCTGGCTGCAAAAAATCAACGATTTTCTCGCCAACTCCGCCCACTGGCCGGTGCTGGCGCTGGTGCTGATGTGGCCGCTGCTGGGCGTTCTCATCGCCCTGCTGGCACTGCTGGGGCAGCAGCCCGACGCCATCATCAAGGCGTTCACTGAGACCAGCGACTGGAACCTCTCCCAGCAGGTGTCGCCGCAGAACATTTACTACGATGAGCATTACCTCTGCACCGTGGCGGCGGGCGGCCACCGCAAGGTGGTGAAGCCCCTGCGCATGGGCGTTCGTCATGGCCACCCGGTCATCGTCAACCGGCAGCTCTGCGTCGCCAATGCCTTCGAGCAGGTGCTGGAGGAAAAAACGCCTCGCTTCCACCGGGCCGTCCGGGGGTTTTACGACAAGTACGGATTCCCGGTGGCGAAGCGCATCCGCTCCCGGTACGCGGCGGACGGGGTGTATCTCCTGATGAAGCCGCTGGAGGGGCTGTTTCTGGCGGTGCTGTACCTGACCGACGTGAACCCGGAGAGCCGCATCGCCATTCAGTACACGGGCAAGAAGCTGTCAGACTTTGCGTGAAATTGAGGAACCAAAGGAGGAATCCGCCATGTTCTGGAACCGGAAACCCAAACCTGAACCCAAGACCTTTGACCGGACCAAAAAGCGGCCCGTCATCCGGGCCAGCATCTGCACTGGGGAACAGACCGCCTGCTTTCAGAACCTGGAGACGGGAAAGCTGGAGGAGATCATGCTGCTGCGCACCCCGGCGGACCGGGCGGAGTTTCTGGCTGCCTACGGCATCCAGGAGGAGGAACTGGAAACGGTGTATTGACAAAAACGTGCAAAAATAGAAAATCTGGCGTCTTTTGCTCCGTTTGCGCAGAAACCCCTCCGCCGTCAAGCAGCACTTCCGAAGCTACGCTTCTCCCTGCGCCACCGCCTAAAGGCGGCGGCCCTCCTCCCCGTTCAGGGGAGGCAAGAGGGGGTGGTGTATACACATATGACGCTGCCGA